>CAZERK010000295.1:0-5134 GCA_964514515.1 uncultured Planctomycetaceae bacterium | reverse complement strand
GCCGATGGTCATGACCTGGCAGCCGGCGAACGCGGCGGGCGGATCGCTCCGCAGACCGTCCATCAACGACTTGATCCTGGCCGCGCCTTCCTTACCCGGCATCGTGATGTTCTTGGCGCCTTCCTGGTAGTAGCCGAATCGCCGGAACAGATCCTCGATAACCGTAAGGAGCGTCATGCCATCGACTGCAGCGGCCGCGGCGGCCTCGGCGATCATGGCGGCGCTTGTCACGGCGTCCTTGTCCCGCACGAAGCAGGCCGGCATGTAGCCGTAGCTCTCTTCCGCGCCGAAGACGAACGCTTTGCTCGGACGGCCGGGCACGCCCGCCTCGTCGTAGCGGCGCAGCCGGTCGCCGATCCATTTGAAGCCCGTCAGCACCTCCACGACCTCCGCGCCATACGATCGGGCGATCTCCTTCATCAGGTCGCCGCTGACGATCGTCGACAGGACGACGGCGTTCTTCGGGAACGCGCCCTTGCGCGATCGCTGCTCGCAGAGGTAATGCGTCAGCAGCGCCGCGATGCGGTTGCCGTTCACCAACTCGAACGCGCCTTGTGCGTTGCGGATGGCCATGCCCATCCGATCGCCGTCCGGGTCGCTGGCGATGACCAGGTCGGCCCCTTCGCGGCCGGCCAGGGCGATCGCCAAGTCCAGCGCCGCCGCCTCTTCAGGATTCGGCGACTTGACGGTCGGGAAGTCGCCGTCGGGCTTCGCCTGTTGCGGCACCTCGATGACGTGCTCGAAGCCGCGCCGTCGAAGCGCTTCCGGGATCAACGTGCCGCCGGTCCCGTGCAGCGCCGTGTAGACGATCTTCATCCGTTTGCCCTGCGTCCGGCACGCCTCGGGATTCAGGCATGAAGCCTGGACTTCCTGCAGAAACGCCTCGTCAACGCCTCGGCCGATGATCTTGATGAGGCCCTCGCCGCACGCCCGTTCAAAGTCCGCCAGCCGCACGTTGCTGAAGCCGCGGACGCGCCGCACCTCGGCGATGATCGCCTCGTCGTGGGGCGGGACAACCTGGCCGCCATCGGTCCAATACGCCTTGAGACCGTTGTATTCCGGCGGATTGTGGCTCGCCGTGATAACGATGCCCGCCGTGCAGCCCAGATGCCGTATCGCGAACGACAGCTCCGGCACCGGCCGAAGCGCGTCGAACAAGTGCGCCGTGATTCCGTTGCCGGCCATCACGCAGGCGACGCGCCGGGCGCACACGTCGCTGAAGCGTCGGCTGTCGCAGGCGATCGCCACGCCGGCCTGGTTGGCGGCCTCGCCCTGCCGTGCGATGTAGGCGGCCAAGCCCTGGGCTGCGGCCCCGACTGTGTAGATGTTCATCCGGTTGAGGCCCATCCCGATGATGCCGCGCAGCCCGCCCGTGCCGAACTCCAACTCGCGGTAGAACCGCTCTGTCAGTTCTCTCTCGTTGCCGTCCGCAAACAACGACCGGATTTCGCGCCGGTCATCCGAAGCGATCGCCCGGTCCTTCAACCATGCCTCGACCGCCGTTCTTACCGTCTGCTCCATCAACCTGCTCCCTACTCCGTCGTCATCATCTCCGCATCGCGTTGCCTGGCTGCGTCCCCGCGCGTTTTGTTTGGCCGCGACCCGCAGGGGAGCGCGATGCATGGCCCCCACGGCCTCCGCCTCTGAACACCGCAACCGCCCGACGAATCTACCCCGAATCCTCAACCGCAGAAAGATGGGCTTGCCCCCGTCGCGGCCGATTGTAAAATACACGCTGTTGATCCCGTGCCGGCCCTCCCCCGTCCGCGGAATCAACGCCGGGCGATTAGCTCAGTTGGCCAGAGCGCACGGATCACACCCGTGAGGTCACAGGTTCGAGCCCTGTATCGCCCAGTTGTAACAACCAACCACAAAACAAGTTGCGGCCACGTCCGACCATCCGACGACGACCGAGACGCCCCCCCGCCGCATTCTGAGAGCCGCCAGCCTTGGCTGGCGGGTGGCTCCAGCGCCAGCAACGCCCCGTCTTGCGAGGTCATCGACTCGGCTGGCTTGTTCGTCGCGCCTTGCTGCCCGCGATGCGCGACGCGGTTTCTCGGGGATATACTCCCATAGGCAGGCCTTGCCGCACGCAGCAGACGCGAGGCCGATTACGGGGCCCGCCAGGCCGCACACAACCGCAGAATACTCCAGGACACGTCCTCGCAGAGCCGGCTCAAGAGCCTGAGGCGACTACCATGAAGACCCGTCAGAAACTCGTCGCGGCGTTGTTGCTCTGTCTCAGTCCGATGCTCTGTGCGTCAGGATGTCCGCTGTTGAGTTTCTTCGCACCGGCCGTTGCGACAGACAATGGCCAGACCTCGGGCGACGGCTCAACGAACGAGACCGGAGACCCAGGCGGCAGCGGCGGGCAGAACGGCTCTGGCGGTCAGAACGGGACCAACGGCCAAGCCGCGGATGGCCTGACGGTCGACCACCGATCGGCAAACGCCTTCGACTCGATTCCCCAGGCGTCCGTCGATGCCGCGCGGAGCACGTTTCACATCTTCTACGGGCACACGTCGCACGGCAGCCAGATCGTGACCGGCATGGACCTGGTCGCCGAGACGAACGCCGGCTTCGCCTTTACACGGGGGGCAGGCGCCTTCCTGGAAGAGCGAGACGACGTCGACCTGGGCCACCACGGAGACCTCGCCTGGGTGGATATCACGCGCGCGCGATTGAATGAGGCCGGCAACAATATCAACGTCGTCATGTGGTCGTGGTGCGCCGGCGTGAGCGACAACACGTCGGAAGGGATCACCGCGTACCTGAACGCGATGAACCAGCTTGAACAGGACTATCCGGGCGTGACGTTCATCTACATGACGGGACATCTGGACGGGACAGGAGTCTCCGGAAACCTATACGTGCGCAACAACCAGATTCGGAACTACTGCACGGCGAACAACAAATGGCTATTTGATTTCGCCGACATCGAGAGCTACGACCCCAACGGCGGTTACTATCCCAACGGCTCGGACTGGTGCGAATGGTGCGAGGTCTGGTGCGGATCGCACGTCTGCCCGGTCGGCGATTGCGTCAACGACACGGAATGCGCGCATACCGTCTGCTTCAACTGCTACCGCAAGGGACAGGCGTTCTGGTGGATGATGGCCCGACTGGCGGGCTGGGCCGGCTGACGCAAATGAGACCCAACCGGCGTGGATGAACGCGGACGTGCGCAAAACCTATCCCGGAACCCTCTCCCCGTCGGGGAGAGGGCAGGGTGAGGGGCAAGATCTGGAGCGTTCGATGATCCTCCCTCGCTTGCACAGTCGGGACAACGGGTTCTTTGGATAGGTTCTAGCGTCGGCCTCGGAGCCCGCCCGCCGCAGCGGGCGCCGCTGGCGCAAGTCCCGGCGCGCCGGGATTCTCGCACCTGCACCTGCGGAAATCCCTTCCCGCATCCGTCGGAAAATTCATCCTGACACCTTTTTCCCACCCGCATTCGTCGAAAAATTCATCCTGACACCTCTTATTGCTCCTTGCGCGTCTTGAAGTTCACCTCGACCGATGGCAACGGGACGCCTTCTTCGCTCTGGAAGGCGGTGAACTGGTTGCGGTTCAACCAGAATTGGTAGGACCAGTCAGGCTTGAGACGCACGGGGATCGTGAAGACTTTGCGCGTGGCGTCGTAACGGACCTGGCCCCGGGTCTCGGGATAGTGCGGCCCGCCGCCGACCACGGACCAGCAGCCGTCCTTCATGGGCCGGTCGAAATAGACCTTGATGACCTTCAGGTTCGGGTTCACGTCCTGGGTGCCATTGGGGGGCACCATGCGCACGACCTTCGGCGCGTTCGCCGGCGCTTCTGCCGACTCGTTCTCTGACGGGCTCTCAGGGGGGTGCTTGGCGTAGTCAACGAAGAACGCTACCACCTTCGGCATGAATGCCTCCAACGTCGGGTACTTGTCGCGGTTCTTCTCATACTTGCCCAGCAGCTTCGACAACTCGCCGATCCAGACGAAGCCCCGGCCATGCTCCGAGGCGATGGCGGCCTGGGCATACGACTCGCCGCCGGTCGCCCTGGCCCATCGCACGCAGCACGCCCGAACGAGCGATTCGTACAACATCGTCCGGGCCGTGCCGTAGGCCTGCCGCCGCATCGTTTCGCGGCACGTCGCGAAGATGCGTTCGGCCGGCGGGTCCAACTCCTCGGCGAACTGGTCCACGATGCGGTTCGTGTAGCTGTGGCAAATCTCGTGTACCACCGTCGACATGACGCCATCACTGAAGACGGGGATGCCGTCAGCGTCGAACGCGCTCGCACCGATCACCGGCGTGATCTCCTCCCGGCCGTCCGGGTAGCGCACGCCGACGCCGTAATTGCCGGCCCCGTTCAACATGCCGATAAACACGTGGAACTTGGCGTTCGCGTGCTTGCCGAAGAATCGGTCGAACCACGCGACGCAGTCGTGCGCGTCGAGCTTCGCCTGCAGACGCTTGGCCGCGGCATCGTACAGCTTGCGGTGCTGCTTGAAGAACTCGTTGAAGCCTGATTCCTTCACGAAGCTGCGGGCCTGCTTGAGGAACTTGACAGCCTGCCGCCGCGACCAACGCTCGTCCAGCCGCTTCGGCGAGTCCTTGAAGGGGATCTTGATCTCGAGCGACCGCGTGCCGCGCAGGTGGACGGCCATGCTCATCACGGCGTCGTAGCTCACGCCGTCCATGGCGCGGAGCTTCTTGGCGAGCTTGACGACCGCGTGGTCGCGGAACTTACCGAAATGGGCCTCCACGTCGTCGGCGTAAGGCGACTTCGAGTGCCGCATGTTGTATTCGTCGCTGCCCGCCAGCCGGAAGATCAGGCTCATCAGCTCGACGCGCGGATCGACCTTCGCCTCGAGCGTCTTCGTCGCCGTCGCGGCCTGCCGACCCTTCGCGTCGTCACGCTTCTTCGCGGTGTCCTTGGGGGGCGTCGTCAAGAGAAGTGCGGCGAGAAACACAGGCATGAGGGCATAGTGTGAAGGACTCATGGCCGATGGCTCCTTTCGCGTTGTACCGGCTTCCTCCGCGCGGTGATTCCCCCCAGATGCGGGCATCCGTACTATCTGGTAGACGAGCGCCGCAGGTCAAGGCTGTCAAGAACGTTCGCTTCTTCGGAACGGTTCGCGGCTGGCTTGCGAGGGGTAAGA
>CAZERK010000294.1:4609-5140 GCA_964514515.1 uncultured Planctomycetaceae bacterium | reverse complement strand
AGTCGCCCCAAGATCAACGAACTCGGCGTCAACAGGCTGACGCGCAGCGAGAAGCGTTTGTTGGCCGACGTGACTCGACAGCGACAGGCGGAGGATCGGGAAGCCGGGCTGTAGACACGACGGCTATGCGCTGGTTACAGCCAAGTAGGCGACTAGCATTGCGGAGGGCGTGGCGAGTGGCGTCGGCCCCCTGCGGCCGACGCGAAGGAGTGGGAGGCTCGCTCATCCCCGCGTCGGCCATTCCGGTGCGCCGGGAACGCTACACGCTGAACACGTATCAGGCCGGCGGCTCTCATCCAGCGGAGGGCAAAGGGGAACTGTCTCTGAGTAGAAGACGGCTGGCGTTGTTGAAGGCGGCAGCCCGCGAGGGACCTGTCCCCTTTTGCAACGCGCCAAACGCGTGGAAGGCCCAGGCGTCGCTCGTGCCATCCAGCGCCGGCGGCGTTCAAAGCACGAAGTATCGGCCATCTCAAGCGGGGGCGGGCACGATTCGGAAGCCGAGGCTACGGCCTGACTGAACGGCTCTGGAGG
>CAZERK010000294.1:4344-4599 GCA_964514515.1 uncultured Planctomycetaceae bacterium | reverse complement strand
GCCGCGTCCTTCTTGTTGCGGGCGGCGGCCTGAGTCAACGCTTGCGGATGGCGCGGAGCGAGCGCCCACGGCTGCTGGCTCAGCAGTTTCATCCGCATCATGTCGAGCGCGACGGCGAGTTGAGGATCGGTATTCGGGTCCTCATCCTCCTGAAGATGCGGGTTGGGCTGCGTGGTCGCCTGTCGCTCGAGCACGACCTGGGGGATTTTCGCCTGGTCCTTGCGCTTGAGGATCTCCCGTTCGCGCCGCAGGCGG
>CAZERK010000294.1:3932-4334 GCA_964514515.1 uncultured Planctomycetaceae bacterium | reverse complement strand
TACCATTTCTCGGGCAGAGCCTTGTCGGGGATGTAGTAGTAGGCCGTCGTGAGCTTCAGGTATGCCTGGTTGTCCTCGATAGGGATCAGGTTCTGCACGCTGCCCTTGCCGAACGTCCGCTCGCCCAGGATGCAGGCTTCGCGCAGCCCCGCGAGCGCGCCGGCGACAATCTCGCTGGCGCTGGCGCTGTACTCGTTGACCAGGATCATCAGCGGCTGGTGTTTGCTCCCTTCGCCGAACCGCGAGAGGATTTCGGTGTTCTGGGCGCGGCTGCGGCCCTTGGTCTGCACGATGGGATCGTTCTCGTGCAGGAACAGCTCGCACATCTGGACGGCGCTGGTTAGCAGGCCGCCGGGGTTGAACCGCAAGTCCAGGATCAACCCGCGGAGCTTGGCCGCGCGG
>CAZERK010000294.1:0-3922 GCA_964514515.1 uncultured Planctomycetaceae bacterium | reverse complement strand
GGCGCTGGCCGCGGCAGCCCTCGGTGTCGCGCTGGGTCATCGCGTCCTCGAAGTCCCGGACCGTCTTGTCCATGAAGCCCGTGACGGCGACGTAGCCGATCTTGCTGTCCGGGTCCACGAAGAAGTCCCAGCCCGTCGGCTTGCTGTCGTCGCGGTGATAGCCGCGGACGGTACGGATTTCGATTCTCGAACGGGTCAACGTGATCTTCCGCGACTCCTTCGTCATGGGGTCGAGAACCGTCAGCGTGACTTGCGTCCCGGGCTCGCCGGTAATCGCCTGGACCGCCTGCGTGATGGACAGTTCCAGCGTGCTCTTGCCGTCCACCTCCGTGATCAGGTCGCCGGGCTTGACGCCCGCCCAATAGGCCGGCGAATCCTCCAGCGGGGACTCGACGCGGACATGGCTGCCTTCGGGCTGCGTAATCTGGATGCCCACGCCGACGAAGGACCCGCGCGTGTGCTTGTTGAACTCGTCCACCTCGGCCGGCCAGATGACCGCCGTGAATTCGTCCAACGGCTCCAACATGCCCGAAATGAACTCGTCCACGACGACGTTCTCAGGCAGACGTAGGCCGTCGCTGTTCGCCCGCAGGACCTGCCGGAAGATCGTGCTGACGGCCCGGCCGCCGAACTTCGTCGCCGGGTCGATCCGCCGCTTGATCAGGCCCTTGATCTGGTTGACGAACGAGTTGACGAGGTCTGCATCGCCAAGCTGCGGGAAGGTCTCCGTCAGCGACTTGGCTTCGGCCAGCAGGATGACGCTCTCCAAACCGTTGATGCAGAGCTTCTTGAAATCCACGGTTTCAACGTAGTCGTCCTCGATGCGGTTTACGATCTCGCTGACGGAATCGGGATTGACATCCCGCAGGGCGCTGCGCCATTCGCCCTTGGGCCCATAGAAGAAATCCAGGTGGGCTCGGCGGCGGCAGAAATCGAATCCGTCCTTGTACTCCGCGCTGTTGGGGTACAGTTCCCTGAGGATGTCGTACAGCGCCAGGGCGTCCCGCCATTTTCCATCGGCCTTGTACTTTTCGATTTCGATCCGCGTGTGCTCGACCGTCTCCTTCAACCAGGGCTCCGCCCGAAGCGGTTCCTTGTCCGCTTCCCGTGCGTTGGCCAACGCCCGCTGCGCAAATAGCAGCGCCTCGCCCTTGCTCCATTCATAGCCTTTGGACGTCTCCTCACTTTCGGACGCCGGCTGCGTGGCGGCTGCCTGCAGCTCGCTTCGGGCGGCTTCCACGGCCTTCTTGGCCTCCGCGATGAAATGCTCGTAGCTCCGAACGCGCAGCCGCTCGCGACTCTCCTTCAACGAGTTCGCCGCCTTCACCCAATCCGCGGCCTCGGCGACCTCACGGTGGCCCGGCTCCAGGGCCTCGACTTGCCGCAGCGTATCCTGCGCCGCGACGAAGTCGCCCGTCAGGATTTGTTCCGCGCCTTTCTGCCAAAGCTCCTTCGCAACCGCGGAAGACAACTGGGGAGACGACTGCTCGGTCCGCGGTGTATCCGCGATCGCCTGAGACGCGCGATCCCAAATAGCGGCCGGGCTGACACAGGTAGCCCAGATCACCAGCAATGCGGACAGACGCCCGGTATGGCGGCATGGAAGCGACATGGAACCTCCATCGTGACTTCTTGCGATTCGTTGCCGGGAGGGCCTCCTGCAAGATCTCCCGGCGACCTCTATCCCATCCAACCAGCCCAATCCGCCGGAGGCGGTATTGACAGCCGTCACAGGCCGACACGTCCGCTCACGAGGTGGGGTATCGACAGATTAGTCGTCTGCGGCCGGCTGTTTGTCCGCCGCTCTATCGCGCCCACCCCATGCGAAACGCAGCCGGCGATCCTTTCTTTCGAAGACGCGGCGCCGAGGCTCCCGCACCTGGGACGCACGCCCTCGTCGCTGCGCCGCCGCACAGCAGCAGTTCGGAGCCACCCGTTCGCGGCGCCGCCCGGACGGGAGCCCCGGGACCCTTGGGCGTTATGAGTCAGTCTCTCGTTCCCTGAGACCGCAGCTTCCTTCGTGAGCGCCTGCCCCAGCGCGCTCCATGATGATTATATGATTCAGCGTCTCCAGGGTTCAACGTTCTCGGGCTTGGCCGAGCTGTTTGAAGTCTCATCGGATACGGCTGGCGGGCTACTTGACGTTCGCCTCCGGTGGTCGAGAATCCCCGACATGCCGGACGATCGGGCGCCATCCGAGAAGAACACGTCGCCGGCGCGGGGGAGAATGACTTACGGGTCCGCCGACGGCAGCGAGACGGCTTCTTCGATGTTGCGGCAAATACGGAACAGTTGGTTTAGACGGGTCATCTTCAGGACTTCGAGAATCGGCTCTCGCGGCGCGACGAGGCGGACCTCGCCGTGCCGATGTCGAAGCCGAAGATGCCCGGCGACGATGCCGCCCAGGCCCGTCGATTCGATGAAGACCAAATTCGACAATTCCAGGACGATCACCTTGATTGAGCCGGATGCCAGACCCACGAGTTGCTGCCCGAGCCGAGCCGCGACCTCCATCGAACAGGAACCGCTCAGGTGGACGACGGCGACCTCCGCCCGCGTCTCCACGTTCATCTCGAACGGGGGTTCGGCGTGCGAATCGGCCTTGGGTGTTTTAGCGGAACCGTTCATCTTGTCCCGTTGATCTTGACGAGGCGGACGGAGCTGCCGTCATCGCTGAATTCGACGGCGTCCAGGTACGCCTGCATCAGCATGATGCCGCGACCGTGCGGGCGGTCAATATACTGAGGATGCGTTGGATCCGGGACCTTTCCCGGCTCGAATCCCTCGCCTTCATCGGCCACGATGATCTCGACGCGATCGGGCGTCACCTGATAGCGAACGACGATTCTTTTGGACGGGTCGCAGCGATTGCCGTGGCGAAAGGCATTGGTGACGGCTTCCTCGAGCGCCAGCTTGATGGCGAACGTGTCACCCGCGCAGTAGCCGAGCGCCTCAACCTCCTCGAGGATCCTCCGCTCGGGTTCCTTCGCAGCCGCCAGATCGTTTGGAACGACGATTTCCTTCAACTCTCGAAACCTGCGAGCGCAAGCGGCGAAAACCGGCGCCGGATGGACTGCCGTTCGGTCGGGGCGCCGTGCGCCACCGCACCCCAACCGAGCAAAGCGCGGGTCGGCCCGCTCGTCCGAGGAGCGGATCAGAAGCAGGCTCGAGCGTCCTCGGCCGTCGGGTGGATCTCGAACATCTTGTTCAAGCGGGTGATCTTGAAGACCTCGAAGATCTGGGGGTTGATCTCGCTGAGCTTCAGCTTTCCGCGCTTCTCTTCGATCTTGGTCTTCAGCGTGATCAACATGCCAAGGGCAGCGCTCGATAGGTGCTCGACGTTCTTGAAGGACAGCAGCATTCCGCCTCCGCTGCTGCTTTCCACCAGCTTCTCCAGTTCTTCCTGGATCTCGAGGATGCAGAGTTCGTCCAAGATCTTGCGATCCGAGAACTCAACAACGGCCACCCCCTCGACCTGCTTGATTTTCAGTCTGGATCCCTGCTGTCCCATGCTGCGACTCCACACGCCCCGGTCAGTCGACGGTCTCCACGCGTTCCCGCAGCCCCAGATTCTAGCCCGAAGGCGCCGGTTCGCCAAGTAGGGCGTTGTCTTCTGGATGAGCCTCGCGTGGCAATCGCCTTCTCGCAATTCGAGCCGTCCCGACCTGTCGGAACGGCTCGGATTGCTACGATCCCGTTGCAGCGGCGATGCGTGCGCCGTCGGGCTGGGTAGCCGCCGATCCGCCGCGGCAGCCCGGCCGGAGCGAGGAGAAGACAACCGACTGCGAGGTCGGCCGCTACGGACCCACGCGACCGCGAACATATCCAAACATGTACCGCACGTCCATTCGTGCGGCGTTGCGAACGGGCCGTACTGAAGCGGCTTCAAGACCTGTCCTTGCGAGACCAGGGCAATTGCATT
>CAZERK010000293.1:0-5141 GCA_964514515.1 uncultured Planctomycetaceae bacterium | reverse complement strand
ATCGTAGCGTAGGGGCAGCCGATGGCGCGAACAAGCGTGCGAGCGCAGCGTGGAGGCGGCCGATCGTGGCGCCCCGCCAGGACCGGGCTTGCTGCTTTTACGCTCATCGAACTCCGGGTGGTGATATCGATCATCGCCGCGCTGATGGCCGTTTTGGTGCCGGTGCTGATCCTTGGAAAGGAAAGCGCCAACATCACGCAATGCCTGGCGAACCTCCGGGAACTAACGAAGACCGCCACTCTCTACACCGGCGACAATGATCCGACCGGCTACGGAAGCTATCCTACGCAGCCCTGGCATCTGGGCTACATCCGGGGCGGCATCACGGTTATGCTCGTTTCGGAATGGGTCTACGGCGGTTTTCAACCGGCGATTCCTCACCCGGACTACCCGGACGATTCTGATTGGTACATGTTCCCGACGGAAACACGGCCGTATACGAAGTACATCGCTCCGGGTGCGGCCGGAAGGCACCCCATCAAATCGTTCATCTGTCCTTCGGATCGCTCGCACGTGAGCGGCTATCAGGGCGAGTACGGCGAACAGCCGGAGGTGGAGGAACGCCACGGTGCTTGGGAGGTTTCCGGAAACAGTTTCCCCATCCTCTGGCACTGGTACGAGGACGCGATGTACGACGGCGTCGATGAAAACGGCGGCGAGATGCGGGACTACAGCGACATCGACAAGATGAGCAAGTACGGCAGCCTCATGCTCAAAGAGAAGAGCGGCGGCCTCGCCGCTGAGTTCGTCATCTTCCTCGAGGACATGATGGATGCCTACATGATGGACGCGCGTCCGCCCGACGGATCAGAGGGCGAGAGCCAACTCGAGATGTTGGGAATGGGATGGCATCGCAAGTTTTCGACGTATTCGATGGGCTTCCTCGACGGTCACGCCACGCATCAATACATCGACACGCGCTTCTCTCGCGGGCCCGGCTGGAACATTCGCCCGGGGCCCTGATCCGGCTCCCCTTGTCGCATGACGCGGCGTCATCCGCCGATACGTAGAACCCATCCCAAAACCCTCTCCTCGGCGGGGAGAGGGCAAGATCTGGCGCATTCGACGATCCTTCCGGGCTTGCGCAGTCGGGAGAAGGGGGTCTTGGGACAGCTTCTTGAAGCCTGTCGCACGCGGCACAACGGAGACGGCTGGCGTCCGACGCCGAGGCCGTCGGCTCGCGGCCGACCGGTGAGGCTGCCGGCGGCGATCCGCATGGAGCGGCGCCGGTTCCGGCCGCGTCGAAACGGGGCCACGGACGTCACGAACGAACAGCTCGTGGAGAAGCCGCTTCAGGACCGAGAGACGCTCCTGTCTGCTGCGCGGGAGAGCGTGCTTCGGAGACGAGGGCTTCTTCCACGAGCTGTCGAGCTGCGCCATCATGACCCCGGCGGCGTCGAGTGAGAATCCGATGCGGCGGCCGGTTCGACGCGGCCGGGCGGGACGGCTCGATCGCGACGACCGCCCCGAGGTGCGAGCGAGGGGTCCATTCCGACGCCGGTTCAGCGGCGGCGTCGGATCAATGCCGTCGCGGCGACCACCACGAGTCCGATCGTAGCCGGCTCGGGCAGAAGCCGGAGATCCGCGATGTCAACGTATCCAGGGTGGATCACGCCGTCGTCGCCGATCAGCGAAGCATTGCCGTAGGCGACTTGAGAGACCAGCCATCGCGTACCGATGGGCACCGGTCCGCCCGCGGACGCGGACTCCCACGTGCTCGGCAGCGCGTCCAGCGTGTTCAAGTTTGCGGTGATCGGCGAGCCGATCTGGGAGCCGAAGTTCGCCGCGCTGAAGAACAGCACGGTTACGCCGCCGACCGCCGCCGGCACGTGCGCGTCTACGTTGAAGAGGGCGCTGAGACCGCCCACGGCGTTGCCGCTCTCGATGAGTCCGGCCTAGGCGGTCACGTCGGTGACCTGGAAGGTCTGCGTCGCGACGAGGCCGTCATCGTCCATGCGAAGCATCTGGACGCCCTCGGGCGGCGTCACGCCGTTTTCGGCGCCGACGATCGCGCCGACCTCGGCGCCCCAGATCCCTTGGAAGCCCGCGAAATTGTTCAGCACGTTAGAAGCGCTGGTGAGTGCATTGACTTCATAGCCGGGATCCACCAGCAGATTTGCCCGAGCCGATTGCGCCGACGCGGCGACCGCAGCCACGAGGACCGCGCAGACCAGAATCCTGTTCGTACGACTGTTCATTCTTGATGTCTCCATGCAAATCAAACGGAAGCTCGGCGCGCGACGCCGCGCGCTCGATTAGGATGAAAGGAAGTCGCCGCTGCTTTCGAATGCTGTTTTGCATCCACAAGTCTAGCGCGCGGCCCATGACATTTCGCAATTGGCAGAAGAATCTCATGACGCGTGTCACGGGCGTCGCGCAGCGGCTCTATCGGTCTTATGATGTCTTGCTCGGCTGACGCGGGTGCGTTTGTCGTGCGACGCCGCGGCGGGCGAGCGCTTGGTGCGAGCGACGTCGGATGAGGTTGGGCCGGTCGGGGGCCTTTGCGACCGTCGCCCCTGCTGATCGATGCGGCATTCCGATCGCGGCGGCATCACGTCAGGCGCGATTGCCCGCAAGCGCTCGTTCGTCGGAGCGGCTCAGGTTTCGGAAGGGGATGCCGGCGGCCGCGTCATGCGCGGCGGCCTGGCGGTGAATGTGGTTTCGGACCTCAACAAAGTCCATCCAGCAGTTTTGAAACGCCGCAACGATGTGGGGGTCGAAATGCCTGTCCGCTTCCTGTTCGATCATGCATCGGGCGAGTTCCGGGTCGAGCGCCGCCTTGTAGACGCGGACGGAGGTGATCGCGTCGTAGACGTCTGCCAGCGCAACGATCCGAGCCGCCAGGGGGATGTCGATGCCGCGCAGCCCGTCGGGATAGCCGCTTCCATCGAATCGCTCATGGTGCGATCGCGCAATCCGGGCGCTCATGGCGAGGAAGCCGCCGGCGTCGGTGCGCTTGGCGGCCTTGGCGAGGGCCTCGGCGCCGATCACGCTGTGCTGCTTCATGATCTCGAATTCGTTTGGCGAGAGACGATCGGGCTTCAGCAAGATCACGTCCGGAATGCCGATTTTGCCAATGTCATGCAGCGCGCTGGACAGACACAGGTTGGAGAGGAACCGATCGTCGATCTCGTCGGCGTAAGGTCCGCCGTCGGACAGGACTTGGGCGAGGATTCGCGAATAGGCCCGTATTCTTTCCAGATGCTCGCCTGTTTCAGGTTCGCGCGATTCCACGAGCTTGGCCAAGGTGAAGACGGCGAGGTCGCGTGCGGCGGCGACCTCCTGCATGCCGTCGCGCATCATCGCGTCGGTCTGGCGCGTGCAGCCGTCGATCTCGGCGCGCGCCTCGGCCAATTCGGCGAGCAGTCCGAGACTGCACGCGCACCCTGGCGCGGAGCTCAGCGCGATCGAGCGGCGCGACCATGCAATCGTCGGCGCCAGCCTCGTGGCCCTGGCGCCGGTCGGCGGTGGTCCCCTTGGACAGGATGAGGATCACCTGGCTTAGGTGTGAGTCGGACGCGGCCTTGATCTGTCGGCAGGTCTCATAGCCGTCCAGGCCAGGCCGCGTGGCGTCGAGGAGGACCAGCTCCGGTCGGAAGGTCTGGATCCTCGCCAGGCATTCCGGGCTGCTGGCGGCCGAGGCGACTTCGTATTCGTCGCCGAAGAGCTCTGTGCAAAGGGCAAAATGGACCTCTTCGATACTGGTGACCAACATGCGCCTTTTCATGGGCGCCCTCCTTTACAGCAATGTGCCCCGCGGCGAGGCCCGTAAGGGCCTACGGAGTCGGATGGTGCAGACGTCAGGTGTGCGCGGCCGTTTCAATCCTCCGAGAGAGCGGCCTTCCGCCGGTCGTCAGAAGCGTCTCCGGACGGCGCCTCGAGCATGCGCGTCGACGAGCGGACTTGCAGACACAACTTGACGAGGGCGTTCAGCAGCGAGCGCGCCTCCACGGCGGGCGAAGCCGTGAGGATGGCCGTTTCCAGTCGCGCGGCGGCTTCGCTGATCACGTCGAAGCCGTGTCCGCTGCCCTGCGCCTTGAGCAGGCGGCTGATTTGGACGAGCTTGCCCGTGTCCCAGGATGCGGCCGCCCGCTCCAGTTGGCGGATCTTGTCGAGCAATTCGCTGACGAACGCCGTGATGAGGATGGCCATGTCGGGATCGTTGCTGTAGGTGCTGAAAATGGGCTCTTCTTGCAAGGACTTGATCAAGTCCGACAGGTTCTGCCGCGTGTAGGGCTTGGGCAGGTACTTGTCGCAGCCCACCTCCAAGCAGCGGTCCTTGTCCTCCGGCTGCGTCAGGCCGGTCACGGCGACGATTGTGCCCGTGTAGCCGGACTCGCGGAGCTGCTTGACCGCGTCGAAGCCGTTCATCACCGGCATCTCCATGTCCATGATGATGACGTCATACACGTTGGAGGCGGCCTTCTTGATCGCCTCTTCTCCGTTCGCCGCGTGCTCAACCGTCGCTCGAAGCTCCATCAGGAAGTACTTCGCGAGCCGCGTGACGGCCGGATCATCTTCCACCAGCAGCACGCGCGTGTTGACGGCATCGAGCGAGTAGATCGCCGGGTTGATCGTCTGCGCGAGCCAGACCGTGACGTGATGGATGTTGCCTTGAACATGGCGGCAGCGGATGACCTTGCCATCCAGGTCCTTCCAGGCTCCGTGGTGCGTCGTCAACTGAACGGTGCAGGGCGTGTTCTCATAGATGAAGCCGCCGAAGAGGAAGCACACCAGCCGATTCGACAGACTCTGGGCTGGGACGCTGAATACGGTGGGAGCGGCGCTGCCGCGCGCGTGCAGATGGACCTTGTTCGGGTGCCGGTACTTGTAGTGCTGCGAGCCCTTGGCCCCCTTGGCGCCGGCCTCGGACGTCTCCACCTCGGCGTCTAAGCGATCCAGCAGCGCCGTGAGCTGGGTGTCGTCCAGGCGGACGCTCTTGACGAGCGGTTTGGGGTTCACGCGGCCCACTCCTGGGCGCAGGCGATCAGCGTTGCCTGCGACGCTTCCACAATAGTCACCGAACCCCGACCACCCGTATGTAAGAGAGATACGCCTTTCACTAGTCGTCATGCAACCAAGCGGTCTTGAGAATGATGCATGTCAAACGCGCCGCTCGCCCGGCCGCCCGCGTTCGGGCA
>CAZERK010000292.1:0-5184 GCA_964514515.1 uncultured Planctomycetaceae bacterium | reverse complement strand
GGACGACGGCACGGTCCCGACGTCCGGTCAGAACGTGACGATTCCCGCGGGCCGGTACAACTATCCGAGCGTCGCCACGAGCGACGCGCTCTGTCATGATCTGACGATTTCCGCCGGCGCCAACGTGACCGTAAGCGGCGGCAACATGAACATCGGCAACGACGTGTACGTCTACGGCACGTTGGGCATGGGCAGCGGAAACGTCAATCCCGGCTACTCCGCCGGCTGGTACGGCGACGTCTTCTTCTACAGCGGATCCGCTTTGAACATGACGGGCGGCGTGTTGAACTTCGAGAACGGACTGACCTTCAACAGCGGCATGACGCTCAGCGCGACCGGCGGCACGATCCGCGCGTACCGGTACGGGGACTACGCGAGCACCGCCGCGCTCACCGTGGGCGTCCCCAACGCTGCCATCTACAGCTTCACGGTCGACCAGAGCGTGAATCTGGGTGGATCGGGCTCTCTGAGCGTTACGGGCTACACGACCGTGGACGACACGTTCAAGCTGGCCGTGGCGAACTTTACATGCTCCACGCAGTACCTGAGCCTCAACGCCGGCGGCGAGATCGAGGTCAATGCGGGCGGCGTCTTCACGCGAAGCTCATCGGGAGGCTATTCCGGCCTGATCGATATCCACGGCGGCACGTTCAACGCGAACGGAAGCTACCAGGACCAATGGACGGGGGCGCAGCTCGCCATCGACGGCGGCGCGTACAACGCGCCGGGGGCCGTCTGGTCCGCGTATCTTGATGTGTCGATGTCCTCCGGAACGATGGACGTGGGGCACGACATGTACCTGTATCCGGAGACGGTGTTCGCTGTGACAGGCGGGACCATCACCTGCGCCGGCGGGTGGAATCCCAACGGCGGCGTGGTGACGACGCCCTATACGATTGGTGCGTTGTTGTACTTCGACGGCGCGATGGACGCCAGCTTCTTCGGCGGCGCGAACGCCGCGTTCGCGAACGTCGTTGTGGACAAGACCTCGAAGGGCGAGAAGGCGCGCGGCCGCGTACGGGAGAAACTGCCGCCCGAGAAGCTCGCGGAACAGGTCGATGAGCCGGAAGGACGCGATCGGGCCTCGCAACTGACGCTCACGGATGATCTTTACGTAAGCAACAGTCTGTGGATCAAGAACGGCTCAACGCAGGATAGTTCGGGGCGATGGATCTCACGCGCAGGCGGCGGAACGTACGCCTTCACGGTCGACGGGACGCTGAACGCCAACGGCGCGACCTTCGAGTACATGAACGCCTCGGGCGTCAACGTCTCGTCGTCGGGGACGCTGTCGGATCTTGGCGGTTGCACGTTCCAGAACGGCGCGTCGGGCGGCGTTCTTCTCACGATCGCCAACGCGCAAACGCTGAGCGCGACCGGCACCGCCTGGTATCTTGGCAGTGCGTCGTACAACGTGAGCAAGACGGGTTCGAGCGGAAGCCTGTCGTTGTGCGGGGCGACCGGCTCCGGTGCCGGCGCGGCGCACGAATACGATCCGTACGGGAAGGTTCATTGGGATCCTGTCGCGCCCACGTCGGCCGCGTCCGACCGTAGCGGTTTCTGCGCCGACGACGCCGGCAGCATCCAACTCACGGCGAGCGGCGGTTCGGGCGACACCCTTCGGTGGTACAGCGGCAGTTGCGGCGGATCGAGCATCGGGATCGGGAACCCGCTGACGATCGCGTCGCCCACGCAGACGACGACATACTACGCTGCTTGGGAGAGCACCTGCGGCAGTTCGTCGTGCGCGAGCGTGACAGTGACGGTTTACCCGCTGCCCGCGACGCCGACCAACGGCCAGGTCTACCCCGCCTGGATTTGCCCTGGCGAGTCGGCCGACATCTCTGCCACGGTCGGCGGAGGCGAGGCGCTGGACTGGTACGCGGGAAGCTGTGGCGGGACGTTTGTCGGGACGGGCAATCCGCTCAGCGTCAGCCCGAGCGCGACGACGACCTACTACGGCATCGCACGGAACACGTCGAGCGGTTCCGAAACCGCGGCGTGCGACACCGTGCAGGTCTTGGGCGAAACCGGCAATCCGGGGTTTACCGCCCAGCGCCCGCACGTCACTCGGAACGCCGACGCGGGCACCTGTTCCGCGATCGTCTCGATCAGCGCGGCGACCGCGAGCGATGACTACGACTCCGGCGTCGACGTGACGTACGAGCGCAGCGACAACCCGTCGCTGACGCTTGCAGACCCCTTCCTGGCGGGCACGACGGTCGTGACGTGGACGGCCGCCGACGATTGCGGCCACGAGACGACGTACGACCAGAACGTGACCATCAAGCCGTACAACGATTTGATCCTGGATGTGGAACTGCTCGACGTGTCGGAGCCGTGGCTGACCCGCTGCATCACGTTCGAGCTGTTCGATTGCGACGGTTCGAGCGACACGTTTTCGCAAGAGATCACGTTTGACGTGGGACTGGCCGGGGCGATTCCGCTGACGGTCGCGTGCGGTGACTACGACTGCATCGTCGTTCGGGATGCGTTGCACACGTTGGCTCGCCGCCTGGACCGGGGCGCAGGTCTGAACATCGTGGGCGCGGACTACGTGGGCAGCTTCACGGGCACGAGCGACGGGCTGATCGGCGGAGACCTCAGCGACGACCATTGGATTGACATTATGGACTTCGTTTACTACGTCAATCGCTGGGGCGCCGACTACGGGACCGGCAACACCTCATGCTCCACGTCGGGCATTCACGCCGACATCAGCGGCGACGGTCTGGTCGCGACCGGCGACTTCTCGTTCATCCAAACGTACTTCCTCTCGGAGGGAGAAGATGATTGCTGCGGGACGCTGCGGGACGGCGGTTCGGGCGGCCCGCGGACGGCCATCTCCGTCGAGGAACTGATCGATCTCGGCCTCGGGTATCTGGCGGATGCGGACTTGAATGGCGACGGCATGATCGATTCGCTCGACGTTGCAGCGTTCGCGGACGGCGACCGGCCGCCGACGGGGCCGGATTCGATGGACCCTCTCAGCCCAAACGTGTCGGGTTCAACGCTGTGGGGCGGGGAGGAATGAGGAGGGCCTGTCAAGAGTCACCTATGCGGCCTCTGTTGCCCTGATATGAGGCCGCCGGAGTTGTATGCGTGACGAAGCGCGATTCGCGGGAGAGGAGGGGGCATTGGGGCGTGGAGGTTCGGCACGTGCGGCGTGCAAGAAACGTCTGCAGGATTTAAATGAGGGCGCCATCGTTTGATGGACTGCGTAGGAGGCAAGACGAATGCGAGGGTTGAGCTATTGTATTGGCGTGGTCGTGATCCTGTGCATCGCGGCCGTGGCGTGGGCCGATCCGATTGTCACGTTGAACCCGGACCAGACGTGCTATGAGCCGGGCGAGACAGTTGCAGTGACCATCGATCTGACCGGCTCTGGATTTCCCAACATTGTCGGTGGTCAGTTCTTCCTGGAGTTCACCAGCGCGAATCTGACCTATGTCTCGGCGGCGCCCGGTTCGCCGTGGACGATCGAGGTTTACGAGTACGTGACGAGCAACCAGATCAACTATGCGGTCGGCATCCCCGACGGCGGTACCGGCGCGACGTCGGGCACGATGGCGACGCTGACCTTCACCGCCGGCGCCCAGATCTGCGACACCGCCAGCCTCGTCAGCTTCCGCTCGGGCGCCAACCCGCCGACCCGATTGGGCGACGTGAACGACGTCGAGTACTCAGTTCCCAAAGCCAATCTGACGCTAAACGCTTTGGGCGCGATCACGATCGACAACACGCCGCCGACGGCGACGGCTCCGACGAACGTGACGGTCGAGTGCGTCGGCGACGTACCGACGGCGGCCACCACCTACGCCGAGTTCACGGCGTTGGGCGGCACGGCCTCGGACAACTGTTCGGCTGGTGCCGATTTGACGATCACGCACGTGGACGGCGCGTTGAGCGGTGGCGAGTGTGGCGGCACGATCACGCGTACCTACACGGTCACCGACGAGTGCGGCAACGACTTCGACGTGGATCAGACCATCACGGTGGACGATACGACGGCACCAAGCGTCGCTGATTGCCCGACAAACATCAGCGTCAACGCGGACGCCGGTCTGTGTACGGCTGACGTCTCGTGGTCAGCACCGACGGTGACGGATAACTGCGACGCCAGCCCGACTGTCGAGTACGACATCGACATCGACGACGACACTGTGATTGATGACACGATCACGGGAACGACCTATACGTTCCCCGGTGGAACACACCGTGTGATCGTCAATGCGACCGACGATTGCAGCAACCTCAACGATACGTGTACGTTCAACGTGACCGTCAGCGCCCACAACGAGTTGGTGCTGGATCTCGACCTGGTCGACATGGGCGCGTCCGGCACGTTGACGCGGTGCATCACGTTTGAGTTGTTCGACTGCGGCGGCGGCAGCGAGGTCGTCACGCAGGACGTCACGTTCACGAACGGCGCGGCCGATGCCGCGACGGTGCTCGTGCCGTGCGGCGCGTACGACTGCATCACCGTTCGCGACGCGCTGCACACGCTGCGGCGGACGGACGACGACACGGGCTCCTTCCTCATCGTCGGCGCGCAGTACACGGCGGACTTCAGCGGCGGCATTGGCGGGAAGGCGTTGATTTGCGGAAACCTGAACGATGACGATTTCATCGACATCCTGGACTTCACGATCTACGTCAACCGCTGGAACGTGACCTACGACAGCAACGGCGACCTGACTGCGGACGGCAACACGCCGTGCGGCTGGACGCCGCCGCCGCAAGGGCCGTACCATGCCGACCTGACCGGCGACGGGCGCGTGCTGACAAACGACTTCACGTTCGTCCAGACGTACTTCCTGTACGAACGTGAGGCGAACTGCTGCGGCCTGCCGGAGCTGTCGAGCGGCGGACCGCGAACCGCGGTCTCGGTCGAAGAACTGCAGGCGATGGGCCTCGGCACGGCTGCTGACCTGGACGGCGACGGATGGGTCGACGAGGTGGATATCGTCGCGTTTGCCAACGGCGATCGTCCCCCGGCGCCGCCTGTGCCGCCTACGGCGCCCAAGAAGCCGGGCATCGAGCCCATGAGTCAGCCAAAGGGCGCGACGGCCGGGCTGTCGCGTTGACGAAAGCGCGCACCGCGCCGACGGGCAGATAAGGGCTCGGCGGCGTGACGGCGCAGTATCATGGGGAGCGTGGGCCTTGGCGACGCGCGGCGCGGAG
>CAZERK010000291.1:0-5207 GCA_964514515.1 uncultured Planctomycetaceae bacterium | reverse complement strand
CTAAACATCCGTTGGTCGGCCGCCACCCGCCGGCCAAGGCCGGCGGCTCTCAAAACGCAGCGGGTCGGCGACTTCAAACGGGGATTGGCCTTAGAATGGCGAGCGAGGTGCCAACGATGATTGATATCCGCGTGGGGCATTCGCCGGATCCGGACGACGCATTCATGTTCTTCGCCTTGGCGGAAGGCAGGATCGATACGGGTCCGTATTGGTTTGTGCACGAGATGGCGGATATCGAGTCGCTGAACCGCCGGGCCGAACGCGGCGAGCTGGAGGTGACGGCCATCTCCATCCACGCCTACCCCTACGTCCGAGACCGATACGCCTTGCTGTCATGCGGGGGCAGCATGGGCGACGGCTACGGGCCGATCGTCGTCGCGAAGTCGCCGATGACGATGACGGAGCTTCGCGGCAAGACGATCGCCGTGCCGGGAGAGCGCACGACGGCCTTTCTGGCCCTGAACCTGTGCCTGGGGGCCGGTACGTTCAAGCATCGCGTCGTGATGTTCGACGAGATTCCCGCCGCCGTGGCCGACGGGCGGTTCGACGCCGGCCTGTTGATTCACGAAGGGCAGTTGACCTACCCGCGCATCGGCCTGCACAAGGCCGTCGACTTGGCCGTCTGGTGGGGCGAGCAGACCGACCTGCCGCTGCCGCTGGGAGGCAACGTCATCCGCCGAGACCTCGGGGCCGACCGAATGCGGGAGATTGCCCGGCTGCTTCGGGCCAGCATCGAATACGGCTTGGCCCATCGCGCCGAGGCCGTCGCGTATTCGCAGCGGTTCGGACGCGGGTTGGACGACCGGCTGACGGACCGGTTCGTCGGCATGTACGTCAACGACTGGACGTTGGACTACGGCGAGCGAGGCCGAAGGGCCGTTCGGGTCCTGCTGAACAGGGCGTTCGAGGTCGGTCTCGTGCCGAATCCCGGCGAGATCGACTTCGTGGAGTAGCGACGCACAAAGCGAATTGAACGTCGGGGGCCCCGTCAGGGCGATCGCTGCTGCATCGCCGCCTCGACGCGGGCCAGGTTCTCCGCGGCTTGCGGGTGGTCTGGGTTGAGTTCCAGGGCCTTGCGGAACGCCGCCGCCGCTTCTTCCAATTCGCCGAGATTCGCCACGACCATGCCTAACGAGTTGTAGCCGTTCGCATAGTCGGGGTGCATCTGGATGCAACGGCGGAACATCTCGGTCGCCCGTTCGTAGTCGTGCATCCGCATGAAGACGCTGCCGACGTTGTGCAGCGGCTCGGCTAGTTGCGGACTCAGTTCGGCCGCTTTCTGAAAGCAGCTCATCGCCTCTGGAAGCCGTCCCTGTTCCACGAGCGCATCGCCGAGGTTCATGTAGGCCATCGGGAAGTCCGCGTGCAGATCGAGCGCCCTTCGGAAACTGGCCTCGGCTTTTTCCAGCCGGCCCTTGGCGAGCTGTCGGTTGCCGCGGTTGTAGTAGCGAAGGTGCGCGTCGTCGCCGGCTCGTTGTACGACCGCCGCCAGCAGGTTCTCGACCGGTGCATGATCGTCGATCAGCACCTGGGGCTTCGTTCTCGCGCGCAGGTCGGCCAGCATCTCGTCGGGCAGGCGCAGGCGGCGTACTTCCTCAACCAGCGGGGAGCCGGCCATCTTGTCCAACTGAAGGTCGCGATCTGACGCTGCAATGACGAACGTGTTTCGGGATTGCGGATCGAATTGGCCGCCCGCGTCGTCGGCGCGGAAGCACGTCGTGTACTTGAAGCTCTGCTCGAGCGTGCGGAGCATCGCCGCCAGGAACTCGCCGGCGCTGAATATGTCGATCAGATCGACGACGTAGACGCCGTCCGGCGACAGGATTTCCTTGACCAGCTCCTGGCATTCGACCGTCGTCAGATGAAACGGCACGTTGTAATCGTTCACGGCGTCCAGAAACACGAGGTCGAACGCCGGCACACGCTCGCCGGCCCGCTTGCGGTTCACGAGATCGACGAGGACCTGTCGAGCGTCCAGATGGATGATCTCGAACGGCGGATTCTCCGGCAGACCAAATGCCTCCTTCGCCGCCTGCGTCACGATCGGGTCGATCTCGACGACGCGAACGTGACTGCCGGGCCGTCGGCGCATGAGATACCGCGGATGCGTGAAGCCGCCGCCGCCGAGGATCAGGACGTTGATGTCGTCCCGTGAGCCGACCGCCACGTCGGTGATCGCGGCGTACACGCGCTCGTAGCCGTACGCCAACTCGTTCGGCCGCTTCACGTTGAATTGGCTATGGATGAGCTTGTCGAGCAGCATGACGCGCATGCCGGGCCGGTCGGACGCTTCGGTCACGCGGACGTGGGCGTATTGGCTGTCTCGATCGAACAAGATGCCGGGGCCTTGCTCGTCGCGCAGGCCGGCCTCTTCGGCGACGGATTGCGTCCATCCGCCGGGCGTGACGGCCAGGTATAGGATGGCCGCGAGGGCGACGCACCATACGTACGGCAACCAAGACTTGAGGCCGTAGGCGACGGCCATCGCGGCCAGCACCGCGGCGACGGCGTAGAGCACCGTGTAGGCGCCAAGCGCGGCGATCAGGAAGAAGCCGCAGGCGAACGTGCCGACGATGCTGCCGAGCGAGCCCCACGCATAGACGCTGCCCACGGTGCGGCCGACGCGCTGGCCCGCGTCGAGCGCCATCTTGGCGACGAGCGGGCCGATCGTCCCCAGGATCGCCGCGGCCGGGCCAAACGTCAGCGTTACGTGTGCGGCGATGCGTTGCGGCATGCTGACGAGCCACAACGCCGGCCATTCTCCAGACCAATGGTTGAGGAGGGCGACGAGGATGCAACTCGCCGACGCGGCGACAAGGCAGGCGGCCAGCGCACGCGTCGTTGGGAAGCGGTCCGCCAGTCGGCCGCCGACGTAGTTGCCCAAGGCCAAACCGCCGAGCACGACGCCGATGACGCTGGTCCAGGTATAGAGTGAGGCGCCCAGAAACGGGGCGATCAGTCGGCCGGCCAGTAATTCCACGACCATCACGCAGCCGCTGGCCAGGAAGGCCGTCGTGCATGCGGCGAAGACGATTCCTCGCGGATGACCACCCGTCGCCGGGGAGGACGTTAAGGTCGTGCTCCGGACGCCTGGCAGGACGTTACAAGACTCCGGTTGGGCCGATTCCATGCGAATCCTCGCATCGCGCTATGCCGTGACAAGAGCCTGTTTCATGGCGCCAAGGAGCCCCGGACTTCGGTCCGGACAACGTCGCGCACAGACAGACGGAAGCCAGCCGTCGAGCACCCGTACGTCGCGACACGAAGGCGGCTATCGGGCGCTCGTATGCCGTCGCTCCGACGCCGGGTCGAACCGGAAGACCGGGTCGAACAGCTCCACGCCCAGCACGCGGGCGACCATTTTATCCTTGATGAGGGCCAGCTTCACCGCGTCAACCGTGAATCGGGCGTCGTAGTTGCTCTCGATGGCCCGGCCCATGCCTTCCAGGATCAGCAGGTCGCTCTCGGCTGCCGCGTCGCAGCAGTCGCTCGTCAGGTCTGTCAGATCGATCAACGGCGCGGCGCACCCGGACGCGACGACGCGAATCCGCCGCTCGCGGAGCTGCTCGTCCAGCTCCGCGTCGATCGACCGACAGGCTTTGAGCAAGCCGGCCAACTCGTCGGCCGTCACGTCGTTGAGCGCCGGCAGGCTGTTCGCCGCCAGGACGACGCAGATGCCGAGGCGGACCATCTCGCGGACCAACGGGACGACGCCTAGCACGAGGTCCGGCCCGGCGTTGTCCACGAAGAACAGCGCATGCTGGTACGACGGGCGTCGCCCGACCAGACGGGCCGTCCAGCCGTCGAGGCCATCGACAGGCCAAGGGCGAGATCGAACGCGGTCGCGTGCGGCCAGGAAGCCGTCGGCGCCGTCTCCGAACGCGTCCACCGCTGCCTTGGAGCCCATGTCGAACAGATTGCCGGCAAACAGGCCTCGGACGAGGCGATCGATACGTTGCGGGGGCGCGGTCCGGTCGATATCCGCCAGTACCGCGGCGAATTGCGCGAGCGCGGCATCGTTCTCGCGGCGTTTGAGAACCGCGAAGGGATCGGCGAATCCGTGGGCGGCGAACTGCTCTTCTCGAAAGCGAGTCAGTTCCAAGACCGTGAGCGATCCGCGTCGCCCCGGCGCTTGTCGAAGCTCGGCGAGACCGGCGAGATAGTCCTCGCGAAAGGCCGACCAGCAGGCGTCTTCTTCAAGCCGGCGTTGCCCGGCCTGCGGCAGCGACGCGAGCGTCTCCAGGTGGGCCTCAAAGAGGCTCAGCCAGTAGTCTTGCACCTCCGGCCCCTCGGTCAGCAAGTCTTGAATGCAAGGTCGGTAGGATTCAGGCTCGGCCAATAGGGGCAGCTTGGGCATGGTGTCAACGCTCGCGGTTTAGGAAGGACGGCTCTTGTTCAACGCCCAATCTCGCGTTCGATGGTCTTCGGTCTTCTGCTTCCTCTCCCTTGCTGCGAGTACGCATCTGGCGAGGTCGCTTCGATCGGCGCCGCGACCGTGAGAGAGCGATCTTGGTGCGACGCGCCAAACACGCATCGCATGGAGAGGGTTTGGCCGCGGGGGATGCGCACTCAATCGGAAACCGTCCGCTCCCCCTTGCCCTCTCCCCCGAGGGGGGAGAGGGAATCGTAAGATCTTGAGGCGAAGAAAGGAATCAGGGGGTGTTAGCGGCGCAAAACGCGACCGCCCCAGGGACAGGCTGCGGCGTGCGGCTTGGCCGCGAGGCGGTCGCGGATGCAATCCAACCGAAGGTTGACTACTGCTTGTCGGTCTGGGCGGCCTTCTGCTGGGCAGCTTGCTGCTGGGCCTGGGCCCTGGGGCAGACTGGGGGGCAGGGCTTGGCTTCTTTCTTGGCGCAGCAGGACCCCATGCAACCCGCCGGGCACTGCTTGCAGGAGCTCTGTTGGGCGCCGCCGGTGTTCTCCGCACAGCCGACGTTCGACAGAGAGATGCACGCGACGAACAACGCCGCGCACAGACACCTGAGCAACTTGCTCATCGATTCGGTTCCTTTCTTCAAGACGCCCGATCTTCGATCAGGTCCGTGACAATCTCGGTTTGCATTTTCCGATCAGTTGCCGCGGGACGATCAACGGCATGGCGTACTCGGCCCGCGCGTCGACCCGTCGCGAGAGCCCCGCGACTCTAGAGCCTATCCCAAAACCCCGTTCTCCCGACTGTGCAAGCGCGGGAGGATCGTCGAATGCTC
>CAZERK010000290.1:0-5216 GCA_964514515.1 uncultured Planctomycetaceae bacterium | reverse complement strand
GGACGCCCTAACCCGGCAGCCACTGCGCTGGGCAGTCAGCCTGCGCGGACAGCCCTCCCCCGAGACCCACTACCGCCGCCAATATGTGGCTCCGCCCTGTGTCTTGCCAACGACAATAAGACATACTGCTTGCTCCCTCCTCATCCAAGTCGCTTGGCGACGCCCTGTTCCCGCTTGGACCGCCGTCTAAAATGACTGACGCTTTCATGGTACCAATCAGCAATCATCCGAACAAGGCACGTTCATCCTTGCCGTCTCCCGTTTCTCTGCGCCATGCGAGGTTGATGGTGAGTTGACGAATGCGCGCGATCTGCGATGCCGGATCAGCGATGACTTGACCTCTACCGTTACCTTGACGTCGGGAAATGCGCGTGACCCAGGCGGGCCGATCAGCCGCGCCGGCGGGAGGTCAGCGACGTTATGGCGATGACCGCGACGTAGGCGAGGCCTGCCAGGATGATCGTCGTGGCGCCGGCGGGCAAGTCCGGCTTGTAGCTGAGCGCTACGCCGCTCGTCGTGAAGACCAGGCTGAGCAGCACGGCCAGCACCATCATGTGCCAGAACTTCCTGGCGAACTGGCCGGCAATCGCGGCCGGCAGCGTCAGCAGGGCGATGACCAGTATGATGCCGACGACCGTGACCAGCAGCACGACGGCCAAGGCGATCAGGCACAGCAATAGCAGGTAGAACGCATCGACGGGCAAGCCTCGGAGCCGGGCGAACTCCTCGTCGAAACAGACGGCCAGGAATTGGTTGTAGACAAGCACAACCGTGACGATCAGCAGCACGTCAAGCGCCAGCAACAGCCACAAGTCGTTGGGCCGGACCATGAGGATGTTGCCGAACAGGTAGCTCATGAGGTCTTGGCTATAGCCGGGCGTCTTGGCGATGAACAGGATGCCGGCGGCCATGCCGATGGCCCAGACGGCCCCGATGATCGTGTCTTCCCGTTGCTTGGCCCGCAGGCTGACCCAGCCGATGATGAGAGCCGCCGCGAGGGCCGAGACGACCGCGCCTTGGATGGGATGACACCATTGCCAACCGAAGACCGTCCGGGCGTATTGGGCCGCGCCCATCCCGCCGAGAACGCAATGGGCGATGCTGCCCGCGATGTACGTGATTCGCTTCGTGACGACGTAGGAACCCATCACGCCGCACGCAACGCTGACCAACAGGCCGGTCAGCAGGGCGTACCGCAGGAAGGCGTTTTGCGGTTCGGTCAGGGCGTTGAAGAACTCGGTCACGGCAGACAAGGCTCCCTCAGGAGTAACTGCAGCAGGTCGACCGTTCTGAAGCACCGTGCGCCACCCTGCAGCGCAGACAGTCGCGGCCGAGCTCCAGCTCGGCGGTTGCGGCGCAGCCGGCGCATTCTACGGCCGACCAGGAGGTCGGCCGCTACGCACGCGCTCCCGACCTCCGCACGGTGATTCGGCGATCGGAGCCGCGTCGGCCGATCGGGACCTGGGAACGATTCCGACGCCGGGCGGAAGAACCGCCCGTCAACGGCCACGGCTTTCACGAATTCTCGTGGCGATGGCCGTGGCGGATCAACTCGACGTCGCGGCCGTAAATATCCTTGATGACTTCTCCCGTCAGTTCGCTCGTCGGGTGCACGACGACCTTGCGGCTCACGCACACGACGGTATTCACGTATTTCGAGACGAAGCCCACGTCGTGCGAAACAAGCACGAGCGTCAGTCGATCGTGCATCTGGTGCAGCAGCCGATAGAAATCGTCCTGTACGGCTGGGTCCAGATGGGCCGTCGGTTCGTCGAGCAGCATCAGCTTCGGACCGCAGGCCAGCGCACGGGCGATCAGCGTTCGCTGTCGCTGTCCGCCGGACAACGCGGAGAAGGGGCGATGCCGAAAGGCGTACATCCCGACGTCGTGCAACGCCTTCTCCGCCGTCTCGCGGTCGGCCTTGCGATATCGCCCCCAGAGCCGGCCGCGCCCGAGGCGCCCCATCAGCACGACGTCCTGCACGCTGACGGGAAAGAGGGGGTCGAGGTTCTCACGCTGAGCCATGTAACCGACGGCGTGACGGGCGTCCTCCGGCCGTTGCCCGAACACGCGGACCGTGCCCGAGTCGGGCCGCAGTTGCCCGACCAGGAGCTTGAGCAGCGTCGTCTTGCCGCCGCCGTTCGGGCCGACCATGCAAACGAAGTCGTGCTCGGCAATGGCGAGGTTCGCGTCCTCCAGTACGGGCGCGGCGCCGGGATAGGAGAAGCAGACGTTCTCCAAGGCGATGATCCGCCGTGCATCTCGGTCGCGATTGACCGACGGCGGGGAAGGCGGGCCGTTGGGGAGCAGGGAGTTCATCGAGAGGGCGATCCGTCCGGTTTGGCCGGCTGCGACGCGCGTCCGCCAGCCGCGTCACGACTGCCTTGCAGAGCCGTCGCGACCTGGGCAGCCATGTTCTCCAAGTTCGCCATGTAGTCATAAGCCAGGGGATCCAGAGGCACAACGACTCCGCCGATCGCCTTGGCCACGGCCTCCGCGCTGCTCGTGGGGAACTGCTGCTGGACGAAGATCAGTCGGACGCTCTCGGTCCGGGCTCGCTCGATCAACTCGGCGAGCTGCCGGGGGCCAGGCTCCTTCCCGCCGACTTCCACGGGCGTCTGCTTGAGGCCGAACGCGTCGCCAAAATAGCCGAACGCAGGATGAAAGACAAAGAACTCTCGGCCCTTGAGCGGCGCCAACGAGGCGGCGAGCCGCGCCCGCAGCGCATCCATGTCCTCGTTGAACCGCTTCAGGTTCGCCTGGTATTCGTCGTCATGCGTTGGGTCGATCCGACAGAGGGCTTCGCACATCGTCGCGGCCTGCATCTTCGCCAAGGCCGGATCAAGCCACGTATGGGGGTCAGGCTCGCCGGCTTCGTGCGCGTGGGCATCGTGTTCGGCGTGCGACTCATGCTCACCGTGCACATCATCTGCTGCGGGCGTGTCTTCGTGGACCTCCTCGGCCTCCATCGTGCGGAGCGGGATGCCGCGCTGCGTGTCCACGATCTCGACCGTCTCGAAGGCGCCAGCCATCTTCTTCAGAAGCCGGTCTTCGAACGGCAGACCGATGCGGAAGAAGAGGCGGCTCTGCGCCAATCGCGCTAACTGCTTGGGAGTCGGTTCGTAGGTGTGCGGCGATTGGCCGGAACCCACGAGCACCTGAACGTCCACGCGAGAGCCTCCGATGCGCTCGACGAAGTAGGCCTGGGGCAGGATGCTCACGCTGACGAGGATTGGGCTGCCGGCTCGATGCGGCTCCTTTTCAACCGGCCGACAGCCGACTCCCAGGCACGTCAGACCTAGGAAAATCGCCACACCGCACGTTGTTGAACGATAGCCTTGCATGTCGTTCGCTCTTGGTTCGCCGTCCTGTTCGTGAGGCATAACGGCGTCATACGTTCCAGACAACTGCGGCCGTCGGCGGTTGGCTGCTTGCTGGGCGGCCGAAACGCCGGCAAGCAAGAAAGTATTACAACGTACTACAGACAAGTCAAGCGAGTCGAGACAGGGGCCGGCCTCAGGCGGCGAGCGCCGCGGCCAGGAACAGGATGATGACGAACTCGACGATGGCTGCGATCAGGAACGCCATCGCGTACTTGCCCAAAGGCGACGCCTCGACGGGCGTCTGTGCACCACAGCCGCCGGCTCCGACCGTCAGCGGCTGCTGCACGCCGTCGGCCAGATTTTCCAGGAGGTTGTCGTCGTACCCGATGTGCGCCTGCGGCGGCGACTCGCCTCGGCTGACGGCCTCCAGGTCCATCAGAAGGTCTGAGGTCGACGGGTAGCGGCGGTCGAGGCTCTTGGCCATCGCTCGCTCGACGACTTCTCCCAGTCCCGCCGAGAGCGACGGATTGAGATGGTCCGGCGGGACGAGCGGTTCGCGAAGGTGCTTGTGCATGATCTCCGTCGGCGTGGCGCCCTCGAACGGCACCTTGCCCGTCACCATGTGGTAGAGGGTCGCTCCGAGGGAGTAGATGTCGGCCCGGAAGTCGACGCCTGGATCGCCGCGGACCTGCTCGGGAGAGATGTAGTAGGGCGTGCCGTAGGCGCGTCCTTTTTCGGCGGCGGCGGCCACGGCGTCGTCGGCCTGTCGGGCCAGACCCATGTCCGCGAGCTTCGCCGTGCCGTCCTTGGTAATCATGATGTTCTTGGGCTTGACGTCGCGATGGATGAAGCCGCGGGCGTGCGCGTGCTGCAGCGCTCGGGCGATCTGGATGACGACTTCCAGCGCGGCCTGCTCGGAGTACGCGCCGGCCTTGGACATCTGATCGTAGACCGTGTCGCCGTCGACGTATTCCATGACGAAGTAATGGAAGCCGGCATACTCGCCGACATCGATCGCCTGCACGATGTTGTTATGGTTCAGCTTCGCGGCGGCCCGGCCTTCCTTATAGAACCGGGCGACGAAGTCGGGGTCTTCGCTCAGCCGCTTCGGCAGGACCTTGATCGCCACGATTCGGTCCAGGGAGAGCTGCTTGGCCATGTAGACGCTGGCCATCGCCCCGGCCCCGATCTTGTGCAGGATTTCGAAGCCGGGTATTTGCAGCGGCGACCGGGTGTTGCTGTCCTCGGCCTGTTTGTGCGCGAGCCGCTTGAGTTGGGAGACGGTCACGAAGCCCATCCGCACGAGCAGTTCGACGAGCTTGATTTCCTTGCCGTCCGCCCGCAGCCGCTGTTGTTGATCGATGCAGGTTTGGAACTCCTCGGGGCTGACGAGCTTCGCTTCCACGATGGCCCGACCGATGTGGCTCTCGCTGCCGACGAAGGTTCGATTGCCCGGTTGGTCAGGCGCATTCATGGCGCGGCGGACCTTTCAATTGCGCGACGGTTCGGTCTCACGACTGCTGCATCTTCCTCAGGGCATCCAGCAGAGCCACGGCCGGCTCCCGTCGACGGTGTCAATCGCTACGGTAGTCGCGTCAGTCGAAGGCGCCTGTTCCGTCTCTGTCAGATGCTGCTAGGCACTCCGAACTCCGTGCCTCTTGCTCCATGTCCTACTCTATCTGTTGAGCCGGAGCGGATCAAAGGATATCGTGTCCAGAATGGGCGGCCTACAGGGCAATCGCATTCTTGCCGTTTCGTCCACGACGGCGTGCATCTGAACCGAACCGTCCGCCGCGGCGGATCGGCCGCTGCGATCTGCGTTGCAGGAACGCGCACGGTGATTCAGAGGACAATGCGTTTTGGCCGGGCTGGCGACAAGGCGGCCAGTCGTTC
>CAZERK010000289.1:0-5223 GCA_964514515.1 uncultured Planctomycetaceae bacterium | reverse complement strand
GCCCTGCGGCGGGTCGGAACAGGCGGCTGCGAGCGGCTCCGTCAGCGTCTTGCATCATGTCGGCGGGCGCGTTGGAATGCCTGCGCGAGTTGGAGATCGACTGTGTTCAGCATCTTGCCAAGGGACACGCGGTTCTTCGGCCTGTTCGAGGAAGGCGCCCAACTGCTGGTCCGTGCCGCCGAGGCGTACGCGAGGCTCTTGCGGGAGTACGACCAGCGGACGGAGCACGTCGCCACGATCCGGCGGCTGGAGCGCGAGGGCGACGACGTGACGCATCGGGCGCTGCAGCGGCTCGACATGACGTTCATCACGCCGTTCGACCGTGAGGACATCTACGCCCTGATGAAGCGGATTGACGACGTGATCGACGAGATCGACGCGGCGGCCAAGCGCCTGACGCTGTATCAGATCGACGAGCCCACGCCTTGGCTGTTCAAGCAAACGGACGTGCTGCTTCGAAGCTGTCAGGCCCTGGGGGCCGCCATCCCCAAGCTCCGCAGCTTGAAACGGATCGACGGCCTACGTGCGCTCCTGATCGACGTCCACGCGTTGGAGAACGCGGGCGACGACATCAACCATGCCGCGACGGCCGAGCTGTACAACGGCGGCACGGATCCCATCGAGGCGATGAAATGGAAGGAGATTTACGCCCTGACCGAGCGGGCGATCGATCGTTGCGAGGACATCGCCAACATCCTCGAGGCCATCCTCCTCAAGAGCGCCTGAGCCACGTGTCATGGTCGGCTACGTCGTCCTCATCATCCTGATCGCCCTTGTCTTCGACTTCTACAACGGCATGAACGACGCCGCGAATTCGATCGCCACGGTCGTCGCGACGCGCGTTCTGTCGCCGCGGCTGGCCGTCTTGTGGGCGGCCTTCTTCAACTTCGTCGCGGCTTTCTGCTTCAACACGCACGTGGCCTCAACGATCGGCAAGGGCCTCATCTCGCCGAACATCGTCGAGCCGGACCTCGTTCTCGCGACGTTGCTGGCGGGCATCGCCTGGACGGGCCTCTGCACGCACGTCGGCCTGCCCATCAGCGTGTCGCACGCGCTCATCGGCGGCCTCGCCGGGGCGGCCCTGGGCAAAGGCGGGCTGGCGGCGCTGACGTGGAGCAAGCTCGGCGTGGTTGCGGCGTTCATCGTTCTGTCGCCGCTGATCGGCCTGGCGTGCGCGTCCGTCATCATGGTCGTCACGATCTGGATTTGCCGGAACAAGGCGCCGCGCCGAGTCGACGGCACGTTCCGCGTCCTGCAACTCCTGTCGGCGGCGGTCTACAGCCTCAGCCACGGTCTGAACGACGCCCAGAAGACGATGGGCATCATCCTCGCGCTGTTGCTGAGCGTGCCCAGCCTTGCGCAGTACGCGCATCGGCACGGCCAGACGCCGCCGGCCGCCGTGAGCCAGGCAGGCGTGCAGCCCGTCGTAACGGAGCCGGGACCGACGACCGCGACGGCCGAACCACGTCAAGCCGTTCCAAGCGACGTCGCGACGGCCACGAGCCAGTTAGCCACGATTCGGCCGGCGCCGAGTCCGTCGGTCTCGGGCCAGTCGGACGTGCGCCGGCCGACCCCGGGGCGCGAGGTGACGAGCCGCGAGCCGGAACTGGCGTGGTGGATCATCCTGAGCTGTCACGCGGCCATCGCCTTGGGCACGTACACGGGCGGCTGGAGAGTCATCCGCACGCTGGGCCACCGCGTCACGAGGCTCATGCCCTTCGACGGCTTCTCGGCCGAGGCGGGCGGCGGCGCGACCATCATCGCCATGTCCATCCTCGGCATCCCCGTCAGCACGACGCACACGATCACGGGCGCGATCTTCGGCGTCGGCATGGTCCGCCGGTTCGGCTCCATCCGCTGGGCCGTCGGCCAGGACATCGTGATCGCATGGGTGCTGACGCTCCCCGCCAGCGCCGCCGTCGCCGCCCTCGTCTTCACGCTCATCCGACAGCTTGGATGAACCCGGCCGCCGAAATCCTCCGGCAGCGAGCGAACGATCGCGACGGTCTCGACCGAAACGCGAACGACCTGCCCGACGAGGCGAACGATGTATTCGGGGTCTTCGGGCGATTGGGGTCGCTGGTGATGCCGCTGCGCTTGTCGGTGGAGACTTGGTACTGGTCGATGACCCAATCGAGGGCGGAGCGATTGCCAAGGCGGTAGTCGAAGACCTCGGGCGGGATGCCTTCAAGGGCCAGGGAGTCGTTGACGACGAGGGTTCGCTTGTCCTTGGAAAGCTTCATCTTCTCGACACGGTAGGAGAGCGGCACGCCGGGGGTCTCGATCCATTTGAGGGGCCAGGGGTCGAGGGATTCGTAGTCGAGGTGGAGCTTGGCGAGGGCCTTGCCGGCATCGCGGAAGGCGCGGAAGTCGTCAAGGGTCGCAGCCAAGGGGATGCGGGGGAGGTCGCGTTTGAGGTTGTCGGCGAACTTCTCGCGGTAGCCGGGACGCGTAGGGGACGGCCGCGCGCCCCAGGGGCTCATGCGGCAGGGATTCGACGGAAGCGGTTCGCCTTGCGGATGAAACGCGCGTCCGGCCATTGCCGCCGATCGGCGGGCAGATGAATCTTGCCAAGCGACGCTATGAAGTCGGGCAAGCCGCCGTCTAGTTGTAGTTCGCGTAGCACTTGCTCCCGCTCTGCGTTGAACCGCATCACGTGCTGTTCGTCGAGGAAAATCAACCCGCAATCAAACGCTCTATGATAGGTTGGGGACAGGGCAATTCCGTTCAGGATATGATCCGAGCTCCCGGGTGCGGCGACGGGCAGAATGTGGGCGGCATCCACGAGCCGCAATTGCAGACGGGTCACGGCACAGCGGTGTCCATAGCCGTTGAGCACTTGTTCGCGGAAATTCGCCGCGCGCGACATCCGACTGACGGTTTCGACAATCCGACGCCGTTCCGTGCTCAACTGTTCGATTTTCAGGGGCGGAATCGCCTCGCGAGCCGAAGCACGGCTCAGTATTTCGAGCATCTTCGCTTGTCGCCCGACGCGGTGGAGTTCCACCGCGTTTCGGGCGTAGTTCATAAGCTGGTCCGGCCGGATCGCGACGGCGATTTCGTTGTTGTCTTTTCGATGGAACGCGAGGCCGTCCTGCAATGCCTGCCGCAGCGCACCCATGTCAATCTGCACTGACGGCGAGCCGGTTGTGAACTTGCGGTGCCGTTCGAGGTCGAAGCCCCCGAAGACCCTTAGATTAGGTTCGTAGCCGATTAGCAGTGTGGGTCCGGTCAGATTGAGCGAGAGTGGCGACGAAACGGACGTCATCTGAATCCGATACTCGTCGGGTAGCGACGGTCGACCGCCGAACGTGAGCGTCCACGCGTAGACCCACAAGTCCAACGGACCGAGCGGCCCAGACACCGCGAACTGTCGTGGATGCTCGCGCTGATTCGAGACGAGCAACGCGTTTTCCTCAGATTGCTCGATTGCGTCGATGATCGCGTTAACGAGTTGCTGCGGTGAGACTGCGGGCATTGGTTTGCTCTACGCCGTGTCGCGAGTCGCGACTTGCTTCTTCCTTTTTGTCGGAGAGGTGCGGCTCCGGCCACCATCAGCAGGTAATGGGCCGTTCGTTTCGGAGCCCCAGGTTGCAGCCGGGTGGGACAACTTGTACTCGGTGCGTCGCGACGCCGGAATCTGGAAGAGCGTCGGTGTTTCTTTCTTCGACGGTTTCTGAAACCGTCCAAGAGCGCCGCGCAGATAGTCTTCGACAAGCTCGACGCAGAGCCACTTGCGATCCAATCGCTCCGCAACTTGGCCGGTTACACAGCTCCCTGCGAACGGGTCTACCACAAGGTCGCGCTGATCGGTCAGCATTCGGATGAAGTACTCGGGCAGCTCCGCTGGAAACCGCGCCGGGTGCGGTTTGATGCCATGCTCTTCGCAGTATCGCAGGTAGAATGAGTTGCTCTCAGTGTGCGCCAGCGCGATGATGTTCGGCGGGATCGATGCTCCGTTGTTGATTGCGAATTTCTCACTGATGTCGTGCCCGCTCGGACGTAGCTTGGCGCGGTAGCCGTTCTTCAGGAGGGATCGCATCGAATCGCTGTAGGGCACCAATACGCGTCTGTTCGAGGCCTTGGGCCAAGGCGTCGGTGCGAGCCACCAAACGCAATTCACGGCGTCCTTCACTCTGATTCGCCGAACGGTCACCCATTCGGCTGGCGTTGGCAGCTTCGCCGGGTTCCACCAGAAAAACTCCTGCGCCAGGTGAAACCCGCACTCTCGGCACAGCATGATGAGGAGCTCATAGTGATAGAGGCTCCGCGTGGGCTGTCCCGAGATCCATGCGCCGCCGATGTCGATTACCAACGAGCCCGTGGGCTTCAGTAGGCGGCGAAAGAGCTCTCCGAAAGGTCGGAACCACGCAACGTACTTGTCCGCATCGACGTTGCCGTAGTCTTTTTTCCGTACAAGTCCGAAAGGTGGGCTGGTCACGATGAGATCGACGGAGCCAGGCCGCACGCGGTCCCCCAGCACGCGGAGCGAGTCGCCAAGATACATCTCGCCCAGCTTCGTCTGGTGAAAAGGCTTCGTTGAATTTAGGCTTGGTTCGCGTGCCATTTCATGCTGCCCGCTGCCGTAGATTCACAGTTGCGCTACCGAGTCGGCATGATACCGTGGCGAGCGACGGGCTGCCACTTGCCCAAGCCTGATAGTTCTTCGGCTTGGAAGCCGGCCACGCTCCCCAGCAATTCCGCGTTATTGGGCGGTTCACGCCGTAGTCGTAGCCCCACCTTTCGTTGGAAGCGTTGCAGGGCAAACCGTCGTGGCTGCACTCGGCCCTGTTCGCACAACCGGTCGGGAGGGCCTCGATGGCGAGGTAGAAGCGGTCGAGCTGGCGCAGGTATTCGTGGCGGTTGAAGGACTTGCTGACGAGGGCGTCGATGACCTTTTCGACCTCGGCGGCGATGACGTTTCGGCGGGTGAAGTCCTGGTTTTCGAAGATGGTGCGGATGAGGCGCTCGGTGAGGAGGTGTTGCACGAGCATCTCGTCGACGGCGGCGACGGCGAGGTTGGGGTTGAGCGAGGACTTGCACAGATCGTAAAAGGCGTTGAAGGCTTCGATGAAGCGGGGGTTGTTCTTGTGCGAGTCGGCGATGAGGTCGACGAGGCCACGAGCGAGGTCGGGGACGCGCTGCTTGAACTCGTCGACGGCCTTCTCGAAGTTGTCGTGGGCAGGCTCGGTGTGGGAGAAGAAGGCGTTGAGGAGGTCGGCA
>CAZERK010000288.1:0-5226 GCA_964514515.1 uncultured Planctomycetaceae bacterium | reverse complement strand
AGTCCGCCGCAAACACGCCGACCGGACCCCCGGCGGCGGGCCCACGACGACGGTGTGATCCAGCCTGCGACCGTCGGGAGCCTCCTGAAACTGTACGGGCGCGTCATGCTAGCCCTGTACCTCGTCACGTCAAGACGGCAGGCTGCCGTCGACTCGGCTTGCTTGCGGTCGGTCTGCGTGCGGGCGCCTTGACCCGAACGGCATCGCGACGCGACTGCCCGAGACCGTCATGCACGCGCGAGAAGGCGCCCGCTGCGCCGCGTTGCTGCGCATCTTCGACCACGATAGCATCCCGACGCATCCGCGCACCGCAAGACGCTCGACGTGCCTGGAGCAAGGTGGCCGGCTCCGCACCGAGGCCGGCGGGAGAGGCCAAACACGGCACGCGACGGTGCGCCTGCTCCTGCATGCCTACCTGCGTGCGGAGGGACTCGACAGGACGCGCAGACATGAGCAAGGTCCTTGTCATCAACGCCGACGATTTCGGCTTCTGCCCTGAGGTGGACGAAGGCATCCTGACCGCCTTCCACGAAGGCGTCGTTCGATCGACCTCGCTGCTCGTCACGTTTCCGGAGCGTCTGGCGGCCAGCGTCGCCCTGTTGCGCGATGCGCCCGAGCTGAGTCCCGGTCTGCACCTGGACTTGACCTGGGGACCGGACGCATGGCCCGAAGGCGTCGGACTGTGCAACGCGGACGGTTGTCGACTTCGCACGGCCGGGCGTCTGCTTGCGCGCCTCGCGCCAGGCATCCTGACGTACGAGCAGGTGGCCGAGGCGGTCTTTCGTCAGTTCGAGACGTACGTGCGGACCGGCCTCCCGCTCACGCACGTCGATACGCACCAGCACGTCCTGTTCCTTCCGAAGGTTTATCCCGTCGTGCAGCAGGCTTGCCAGAAGTACAACGTGCGCTATCTGCGGCATTCCATCGAGGCGCCGTGGGGGCTTGCGAGCCAATCGTCGCGGCGATGGATCATGCGGGCCTTCGCCCTCGGTCGACGGTTCGGCGCCGCCTTGCCGGTCGTGGGCACGGTCGACAGCGGGCGATGGACGGCCCAGGCTCTGGCGGCCGTGATTGGGCGACTCCCAGACGGCGTTGCGGAATTGGTCTGTCATCCTGGACTGGCTCCCGCGGCGGAATTGTCGTGCGCGTGCGACGGCGCAAGGGGAACAAAGGGCGCGAGGAACGAGCCCGGCGCGTCGGCGCCCTCGCGGGAACGCGGCGTCGCGCCCGACGGACTGGCGTACAGCCGTGCGGATGAACTGGCCGCGTTGTGCTCGCGTGAGGTTCGGAGTGCGATTGAGCAGAACGCCGTCGTGTTGAAGTCGTTTCAGGACGTCTGAGGCGACAGCCGCATGTATTACGTGCAGCGTAGCCCCCCAGGAGCCGGCTCGCCCGTAGCGTGTGTGCCGGCTCCGGCGTGATGCGGTGTTCAAACGAGGAACGCTCAAGCGAAGAGAGCAACCGTGCCGCCGAAGCCTGACGACATCCTCCGACTCTACGCCGACCGCCCCCGGATCGAGCGCCTGTTGTTACGGACGCGGTTCGCGAGCATCCCCGTCGAGGCGCTGGAGGACGGCATCCCGTCGGATGCGGTGGTCGTCGAGTTGGGCTGCGGCCAAGGCGTGTTGGCGAACATCCTGAAGGAAGCTCAGCCGGCCCGGCAGATTCGGGGCAGCGACCTCTCCGAGCGGCGGATTCGCGTGGCCCGGTCCACGATTCAAGGCCGCAGCGGCCTGCAATTCGAGGTCGGCGACATCACGCGACGAGAAGACGTCGTCCGACTCCGCGGGGAGGCGCCTGCCGCGCACCTCGTCATCAGCGAGGTGCTGTACTTGCTTCCTGAAACGGTCGCGCGCAACGTCCTGCAAACGCTGCGGGATGTCATGTCACCGGCGGATGTTCTCTGGATTTCGGATTTCACGACGACGCCCTGGCGCAAGTACGCCTGGCTGCGCGTGCAGAACTGCTTGTTGAGTCTGGCCGTCAACGTCGCCGGTCGGCTGGCGAAGGGATCGCTGACCGGCGCCTTCGGGGCGCGATCAGCGCTGGCGCGCATCGAGACGCCGCAGGCCTGGCAGGCCCTGCTGACGGGGGCCGGCTTTCTCGCCCGGCGCGTTCCGATCCAGACGCGCACGCCGTTTCCCAAGATCCTGTTGCGATGCACCGTTTCTGCATCAGATCCACGACCGTGAGGCTTGATGTCGGCCACGTCTCGGTCGGCTCCATGACCTGAAGCGTGCGTGTCCTGTTGGCCTGGAGGGCCAATCCCGGCGCGCCGGGATTGCCAGGGGCGCGGCGAGCGCAACGAACAAGCCCCTGGAGGCCGGAGGCCGTCTCCAAAATATCTTCTGCCCGTTTGCCTCTGGCCCGCACGCGCTTTTCCTGACGTGCCGAAGACGCCATAATAGGCTGCGTTCGGGAGGTCCTGGTCGGATTCTCAGCATGGACGAGTTCAAGCACGCAACGGCGGTCCACGAGCCGCGGCTCCAGCAGTCGCTGCCGAATCGCGTGCGCGGTTTGTCGAGCGAGCATCCCGCGGTGCCGGAGCGATCCGGCACGACCAAACGAGCGCCCAGCTTCAGTCTGGTCGTCCCCTGCAAGGACGAGGCCGCGAACATCGGCAAGCTCGTGCAGGAAATCCGAGCCGACTTCGGGGCGTACCCGGCGGACTGGGAGGTGCTGTTCGTCGACGACGGCAGCTCGGACGACACGTATGCTGCGATCCGGCAGGCCACCGAAGGCGATCCGCATTTCGTCGCAATCAAGCTGGCGATGAATCTGGGCAAGTCCGCCGCCTACATGGCCGGCTTCGCCCACGCGCGCCATGAAGTCGTCGCCACGATGGACGGCGACCTCCAGGACCGGCCGGCCGACGTCTTGCGGCTCGTCGCGGAAATCGGAGAAGGAGCGGACCTCGCCCTCGGCTGGAAGCAGACCGGCAAGAGCAGCATCGTGAAGTGGCTCCTGTCGATCTTCTTTAACCTGATGATCCGGATTCGGACCGGCCTCGCCCTGCACGACATGAACTGCCCCTTGAGGGCCATGCGACGCGAGACGGCCCTCAAGCTGAACCTCTACGGGTCGCTCTTTCGCTACATCCCGGTCTTCGTCGCCAACCAGAACGGCCGAATTGTGGAGCTTTCCGTTGAAAACCGGGATCGGCGGCACGGCACGTCGAAGTACACCTACGGCAAGTACCCCAAGGCCCTGGGCGACTTCGTGACGGCCGTTTTTGTGACCAAGTACGCCGAAAGTCCGCTGCACTTCTTCGGCAAACTGGGCCTCGTCAGCGTGCTCATCGGCGTGGCCATCGACGCCTACATCTGCTACCTTTTCTTCGCAGGATGGGAACGCGCCCAAGACAACCTGCCCTCGCTTCTGTTGGGCGTCCTGTTCATCGTGATCGGGATCCAATTCGTCACCACGGGACTCCTGGGCGAGATGCTGGTCAGAAACTCCAACCGGGCGAACCCCTCCTACAAGGACCACGTCGAACGCGTCGATCGAGTCCAACCACCGGCATGAACGGCAAGCTGCGCCCACGCTTGGTCTTCGGGGCCCGGCTCGCGCTCGCGGCCGCGATCATCACGCTGGTGGTCCGCGGCATCGGCTGGACGGACATCTTGACGCCGCTTCGCCAGGCGCGTCCCGGGATGCTGGCGACGGGCATCCTGCTCGTCGTGCCGTTCTCGCTCCTGAAGGCGCAGCGATGGCGGCTGCTGTTGGGCGCGACCGGCGTACCTCAGACGCAGATGCAGGCTCTGCGCATCCTGCTTGCCGGCCAAGGCGTCGGGGCGATCACGCCGGCCCGCGTCGGCGAGGTCTCGCGCGTCCTGTTCTTGCCGGAGGGCGCCCGGGCCCGCGGCGTCGCCGTCACGTTCATCGACCGCTGCTTCGACGTGTTGTCGATCTGCCTCCTGTCCCTGCCGGGCGCAATCTACTTCTTCTCCTGGTGCGGCGGATTGATGATCGGGGCGTTGGCCGCTGCGTCGGCGGCGGGAATTGTGCTGCCTCGGCTGGCGCCGTTGCTGCCGACCCGCGTCGTCGCCGCCGTTGAACGCCGATTTCCCGGCGTCAGCACGAGCACGCGCTTCACGCCGCGCGTGTTGGCCGTGGCGATGGTCTGGTCGGCTCTGGCCTACGCCGCCGGCTACGCCATCGCCTTCTTCTTCGTCCTCGCCTTCCAAAGCGTGTCGTTCACGCTGGGATGCCTCGTCTTCCCGCTCGTCACGATCACGAACATCCTCCCGTTGACGCCCGGCGGACTGGGCGTTCGCGAGGGCGCGGCCGCGCTGCTCTTCGAGATGGCCCATCTGTCGCCTGGCGTCGGCGTACTCGCGTACTTGCTCATGTACGTACTGATGGTCGCCTTGCCCGGCGTGCTGGGGATGCTGTGGGCGTCGCTCGTTCCGATGCAGCAGACCGGCGCCGTCGTGGCAAACGCCGGCAGACTCCCGGACGCCATGGCGCCGGGCGACGACGGCTTTTCTGTTGGCGCTGCGCCAGACGCCGACGTCGCCGCGGCCGATTCGACGCTCGAACCGGCCCGGTCTCCGACCGATGTCCCGCTGCCTGTCCTGGGGCGCGGCGCCGGCGACGCGACGGCAACCAGCCCGACGAGCCCGCGCGCCAGCCGGCGGCGATTCTCCCCGTCGCCTGATATCTGGCGGCCGCCTTCAATCGAGTTCTCGCATTGCTGTCATTGCGGGATGTGCACGGGCGCCTGTACGCACGGCTCGCTGCACCTGGACGAGAACGCCTACCCCGCGCTGACGCCCGCCAGCGAGCCCCGCTGCGGGTTCTGCGACATGCTCTGCCCCGGCCGCGAGATCGACTTCACCGCGTTGGAACGACAGTTCATCGACGGGCCTCATCGGGACCCGTTCGCAGGCCGGTACCAAACCGTCTGGCTGGGCCGCGATCCCGACGACGAGGCCGTACTGCGGTCTTCTTCGGGAGGCGTCGTCAGCGCCCTCGTTGCGTATGCGCTGGAGCAAGGGCTCGCAGACGTGAGCGTGGGGGCGCGTTTCAAGACCCCGACGCGAACGGCGCCCCTGTTGGTCAGGACGGCCGAGGATATCGAAGCGTGTCGGCAATCGAAGTACCAGGTCACGGCCGTCTGCGATCTGCTCAAGGCCGTACCCGCCGCCCAGCGGCTCATCTTCGTGGGGCCGGGCTGCCAGGTCGCCGCCGTGCGATTGTTGCAGGCGCGCAATCGAAAATGGC
>CAZERK010000287.1:0-5230 GCA_964514515.1 uncultured Planctomycetaceae bacterium | reverse complement strand
GATCTTGTTCGGGATCGACTCCAGGGCCCTCAGGTAGGTCATCACGTCCGGCTGCGACAGGTTGCGTCGCCGTCCCAGGTGCAACGCCATCATCGTCAGGACCAGCAACTGGCCGATGTACGCCTTCGTGCTGGCCACGCCGATCTCCGGCCCGACGTGCAGATAGACGCCGGCGTCCGTCTCGCGGGCGATGCTCGAGCCGACGACGTTGACCACGCCGATCGTCAGGGCGCCCTTCTCCCGGGCCTCGCGCAGGGCGGCCAGCGTGTCGGCCGTCTCGCCCGATTGGCTGATGGCGAGGACGACCGTCCCGCCGTTGATGATCGGGTTGCGATAGCGGAACTCGGAGGCGTACTCGACCTCCGTCTGAATCCGCGCCAAGTCCTCGAACAAGTACTCGCCGACGAGGCCCGCGTGCCAAGCCGTCCCGCAGGCGGAGATGATCAGCCGCCGGGTCTGCACCAGTTCGCGGGCGTAGTTGGCCAGCCCGCCGAGATAAACGCGGCCTTCAGCCAGGTTGACGCGGCCCCGCATGCAGTCGGCGGCGGCCTGGGGCTGCTCCATGATCTCCTTGAGCATGAAATGCTCGTGGCCGCCCAGTTCGATGTCCTTCAACGTGAGTTCGAGGTCCGTCACGCTCTTCGTCACGGGCAAGGCGTCGAGCGTCGTCGTTCGGAAGCCGTCCTCACAGACGGTCGCCATCTCGCCATCGGCCAGGTAGATCACGCGAGCGGTGTGCCGGATGATCGCCGCCGCATCGGACGCGACGAGGTTCTCGTCATCGCCGACGCCGATGATGAGCGGGCTGCCCTTTCGGGCGGCGATAACCTTGCCGGGATGCTCGGAGCAGAGCACCGCAATGCCGTAGGTGCCGCGGACGTCGCGCAGGGCCGTGCGGACGGCCAGTTCGATGTCGCCGTCATAGAAATGGCCTATCAGTTGGGCGAGGACTTCCGTGTCGGTCTCGCTGCGAAACTGGACGCCCTTGTCTTGCAGGTAGGTCCGCAGGGCCTGGTAGTTCTCGATGATGCCGTTATGGATGAGGGCGATCCGGCCGCTGGCGTCGGTATGCGGGTGCGCGTTCTGCTCCGTCGGGGCGCCGTGGGTCGCCCAGCGCGTGTGCGCCATGCCGCAGGTGCCGTGCGTGGGCTGGCTCACGAGCTTGGATTCGAGGACGGAAATCCGTCCCGCCGCCTTGAGGACCTTCAGGCCGTCGCCGTTGAGGACGGCGATGCCGGGCGAGTCGTTGCCGCGGTACTCCAGCCGCTTGAGCCCCTCCATGAGGATCGGTTGCGCTTCGCGAAAGCCGGTATAAGCCACGATGCCGCACATGCTGTGCTCCTCTGTCGTCTTCCGTCCGCGAGGTTCGAGCCGCTCCGACTATCCGGGAGATGCCGCGCAACGTGCGCTTCTGCCGCCCTCGCGAGGCATCCAGCAAGCCCGAGCACCCTTGCCAGGCGACCCTCGCGAGCGTTTCAGGCTACCCTCAATCAGCCACCCTCCCGGCGTACTCGACCGTTTCTGAGGTCGAAAATCGGCTTCCTGCTAGGAACCGTCGAATCCGATTCTACCTGATTCGCCGGATAAGTCATGCACACCCGTGCGGCCGCGCATTCGGGTGAGCGTTCCAAACGGCCGTTGCTTCTAACGGGCGTGCCGCTGGGCTCGCGGGCACGTGCAAGTCAAAGGCCGCCGGCCTTCAATCGGAGCACCAGCGTGCCTTTGTCGATGACCGCCGCTGCCTGCCGCCAGGTAGATACGGCTCGACGGCCTCCGGCGTTCGTGTAAATCCGAATCCCGATGGCCTCTGTCGAACGGTTGTTCTCGCGGAAGGCGGCGTCGGTTGCCTAACAGCGGTCCGTCGATGCGATTCGTGACCCGACGGGATCGGGAGAAGGAGGCGCCGCCGAACGCGAGACGCGTAGCATGCACCGCGGCGGCATGGGCCTGCGTTGGCCTTTGGGGCAGGCGTCGCACCCGCAGACGCCTGACGCGTCACGAACCGCCGCCTTGTACGCTTCGCGAAGCGGCGATTCGCGTCAGATGCCGCGCATCATGGTCCCGAAGTGCGGAGCGTCCGCCCTTGGTGTATGCGCATGTAAACGCGTTTGGCGGCACGGCGCCAAGTCGGCGGCAACAACTCGCGGAACCGAAGGTAATGCGGATACCACCAGCGCCGGTGGTAGGCCGGGGGCGGTGGCTGCACGGCCCTTGTTTGCAGCGTTTCGTAATAGACGTCGAACAGCGCCCGATCGTTCTCGCCGAGATCACACGTTGCACCAGCGACGCACGGAACGGCGGCCGACTTCTCTCCGCCGTCGCGATGAGCGTCCGTTGAGATCGTCGGCCCGCGCGATTTGCGTGTTGTGACGATGCGATGAAGCCCGCCGTAGGCCATCGCGTGTTGGCGAGCGTTGTCTTCCAGCGTGACGTGGCGAAAACGAAGCGCCGCCTCGCGAAGGGGTTCGAGCGATCGGCGATCGGCGACGAAACGGCGGAGCAGGCCGGCCGCCTCGCGAGCATCCTCGACGACGACGCCGGCGCCGCTGCGGCGGCACCGTTCCGGCAAGGCGCCCGCCTTCGAGACGACCGCCGGAACGCCCGCCAGCCAGGTTTCGCTGAGCGTGTAGCAGAACGTCTCGTCGCATCGTGGCAGGATGAGCGTCACGTCGATGGCATTCGTTTGGAGCAGGCCGACGACGTCCTCGCGCCGGTAGGCGCCGTGCACGTGCAATCGGCCCCCCAAGCCGGTCTGCTCGAGCCGGCGGCGATAGCCGTAGACGTCTACGTCGCCGAACACGTGCCAGTCGATGGACGCGTCTCGAAGCGATTCCAGCAGGCCGAGATATTCCTCGGCGCCTTTGATGGGGTAGGCGATCTGACCGAGCAGGGCGACGCGGAGCGTTGGCGGAACCGCGGACGACTCGCGAGCCGGGAGTCCGGCCTGTTGCGAATTCGACGGCGCAGCCGGCGACGTGCTCGGCGCGTGTCGATTCTTCGGCGCGGTCGGCGGCGGATCGTATCCGTGTTCGATCACGCGTCCGGCAGCCATCGACGGATAGGCGCGGCGAACGATCTCGACCGCGCTCTGCGACGGCGCGAAGACCGCGGCCGCATGGGCGAGGAGCTTGCCGAACTCGGCGCGATGCTCGGAGAGGAAGCCGACGATGTCGTCCGGCGCGCGGAGGCTCAACGTGTCGTGCAACGCGGCGATGCAATCGTGTACGGCGTCGGGGGTCGCCGCCATGCAGGCGCAGCGCCGACCGGTTCGCACGTTGAGCAAGTTCCAGCTTGGGCAAACGCTGTAGTAGTCGTGGATCGTGAAGGCGAAGGGGATGCCGCGGTCATGCAGCGACCGCCAGAGCCCGACGGGCCAGTTGAGCAGATGGTGCAGGTGAGCGGCCCCGACCTCGAACGAATCGAGAAGACGGCCGAACCAGGCTTCGACCGCCTCGTTACGGTGCTGGAACATCGCCGACGGCGATTCAACGCGGTACCCATACACCAACGCGTCGTCCCAGCGGCCGTCGAAGATTTCCGCGGCCGCGAGTCGGTCGGCTTCGGGAAACACGACCAGGGCCCGAGGCAAAGCCAGATGCGCAACAAGATCCCGAACGACGTGCTCCGTACCGCCGGCCGGCTGGGCGAACGGCGAGGCGTGCAGCAGGAACAGCATCGCTGGATACCGGCGTCCACAGCGCCGCTTCAGGTGAAATCGGACGTTCGCTTGCAGCTCGCGGAGGGGATTGCTTTGGCAAAACGCCGCCACGTCGGCGAAGTAGCGCGGATGCAGCCGGTCGAGCGTTCGGCTGTTGATCCGCTGCAGCTCGGAGGCCTCCTTGCCAAACGAGGCGCTGCCGAGATGGGCGACGAACAAATCGTCGCAGAGGCGAATCTCGAAGCCGGCGGCCTTGGCACGCTCGCAGAAATCGTTCTCCTCGCCGAAGCCTCGGCCGAAGCTCGCCTCGTCGAAGTAGCCGATTCGGCGGACGACCGCCTGCGGGATGTACATGCAAAAGCCCACGGCCGTGACCAACTCCGGCCGGCGACGCAGGCTGATCGCGGCGACGAACTCGGCGTACTCGTCGAAGGCCATGTCGCCGGGCAGGACGTTGTCCTGGCAGAACTCGGGAATGCTGCAAATCGTCCCGTTGTTCGTGAACGGCGAGACGACGGCCGGCGGCCGGCCTTTCGCATAGGCGCACGCCATCAGCTTTTCGATGAAGTTCTCGGGAACGATCGTGTCGGAGTTCAGGAGGATCACGTCGTGCCAGGTCGGCTCGCCGCGGTCTGCGTCGTCAGGCTCGACGCTGCTGCGGGAGACGGCTCTTGCATCTGAGGCATCGCTCGGCTTGCCTTGCGCGTTTGGTTCGACGGCCGCACGCATGCCTCGATTAGCCGTCGCAACGAAGCCGAGGTTGCGCTCGTTGCGAAGAAGCTCGATGCGAGGCTGATCGGCGGCGCATTGTCTGAGGTGCTCGACCAGCGCCGCGTCCGTGCTCGCGTCGTCGACGATGATCAACCGCCAGTCGCCTCGGGCGTGGCGGAGGATGCTCTCGACGCAGCGCTGCACGTCGGAACGGGCGTTATAGACCGGGACGACAATCGCCACGGGCGGGGACGTTCGCGTTGGATCGGCGCAATCACATGCTCGCGACACGGACACGAAAGCCTCCCGTCGGACGGCAAGCAGTACACCTTCAGATGGCGGTTTGCAGGCCTCGAACCGTGACCCCCCGTTCTACGTCGGCATGAGGGGCCTTCCGTATTTCGCTCGTGATCATCTCTCGCCGGTCAAGCTCTCTCCCACCGGCTCTTGCGTGGTTCCGCCCTCGCTGAATTCGGGAGACCTTCAAGACCTAGGCCGCGCCCGCCAGATACTACCCGGGTCCCCCTCTGTCTTATGCCGCAATCGAGCAGCCGGGAGACAGCTTCTTTGGAAACCTCAGCGCGCGGGCAGCGCGCCGGAGGATCGCATTCCGAGGCGACTCAATCCTCCGGCAATACGGCAGCGGAGGGACGGAGTTCCAGGCAAAAGGCGATCTCGTGCGGGCGGGAATTCGCCGCCAAGGAGAAACCGACTGGCAGCACGTACTGCACCTCGCGGACGATTTCCCGGCCGGGTTCATCCGCCACCAACACGTCCACGAAGCCGCGAATCTTCTGAGGCTGCAACTGTTCAACCTGTCCCTTCGGTCCCGTGACGTCGATATCGCGGCGGAGGCTCTGT
>CAZERK010000286.1:0-5243 GCA_964514515.1 uncultured Planctomycetaceae bacterium | reverse complement strand
GGTCGTCTTGTCCGTGGATCATCCCGCTGCGACCGAAAAAGGCCGGCGACGAAGCCCCGTCGGGAGGCGCGCCATGAGCAAGCCCCTGACGCCCGCCCGCTACACGGGTTGCATCGCCGTCAGCGCTCTGCTCGTGCTCGCGGTCGTGTTGCTCAGCCCCGGCATCGGAACGCAATCCGCCGAAGTCGGTTGGACCGATGCCTGGCGGTCGCTGATCGAGCGGGACAGCGCGTCCGTCACCTATTGGATCGCCTTCCGCCTCCGCCTGCCGCGCACGCTGTTGGCGCTGGCCGCCGGCATCACGCTGGCGTTGGGCGGGGCCGTCTTCCAGACGCTCTTTCGCAACACGCTCGCAACGCCGTACACGCTCGGCATCGCCAGCGGAGGATCGCTCGGCGCCTTGCTGGCCATCAAGCTCGGTTGGGAGGCGTCGGTCCTGGGCTTCTCGTCGGTCTCGCTCGCGGCGTTCCTGGCCGCGCTCGTCGTGCTGGTCTTGCTCTTCGCCTTCACGAGAGGCGCCCGACGGCTCACCACGAACGAGCTCGTCCTGGCCGGCGTCACGATCGGCTTGTTCTGCTCCGCGATGATGATGCTCATCACGTATCTGTCCGGCGCCCGGCAGACCTTCGCCATCGTCCGCTGGATGATGGGCTCGCTGGATACGGTCGGCCACGTTGAGCTGGGTTCCAGCCTGCCGCTGCTGCTGATCTGTTGGGTCGTGCTGATCGGTGCCGCCCGATCGCTCAATCAATACGTGCTCGGCGATGAGTTGGCCGCCTCGCGCGGCGTGAACGTCGCGAGGCTCCAGGCCGCCTGCATCTTGTTCACGTCGCTGGCCGTCGCCGCCGTCGTCGCGATTTGCGGGCCGATCGGTTTCGTCGGCCTCGTCGTGCCCCATGCCGTGGCCGTCGTGATCGGGCGCGACTGCCGCATCCTGCTGCCGGTCTCGGCCCTGATCGGCGGCGTGTTCCTCGCCGTCTGCGACTGGCTTTCGCAGTTGGCGATGGTCTGGGTCGGCCAGATGCTCGGGCGCGACTGCGGAAGCGTGATCCTGCCCATCGGCGTCGTCACAGCCGTGGTCGGCGTGCCGATCTTCCTCGTCCTTCTCCGACGCGGCCGTGCTTGATCGAGCGACGAACGCGCGATTCCAGACAGAACCGCGAGTCTTGCAGTTTGACCGCGTACGAACTATATCCGGCGAGATGGACCGCACAGCAGCCCGTGGCATGAAGGGATGGATGGTTCGTCGGTCTGCACCCTCACCCCAACCCTCTCCCTGGACGGGAGAGGGAGCAGAGGATGGCGATCCGCAGGCAGGGAGAGGGAGCAGGACGGCCGCTGCCAGCCGCAGGCCCCGTGCAACCTTGAGATGCCCGACAATCTGCAGACCAGACCGCCGAGCGAGAGACGACGGGAATGCCAACAGCCGATGCCTATGACGTGTTGATCCTGGGAGCCGGGCCGGCGGGGAGTTCCGCAGCCCTCTTTGCCGCACGGAGCGGCCTGCGCGTCGCCGTCGTCGATCGTCGTGATGCGTGTCCCGAGGCGCCGCAGATTGAATGGCTGCACCCCGACAGCGTGCAGTTGTTGTCGGAGGCCGGGATCGCCGTCGCACCGGTGACGCTCGGCGGCTTGCACCACGTGACGTTCGTCGAACCGTCCGCGGCCCGACGGATTGGAGCGACGATTGACCGAGAAATCCCGCTGGTCGATTCGGCCCGGCTGGCAGCGTCGATGTTGGACGCCGCACGCGAGGCCGGCGCGACCGTCATCGCACCGCGCGAAATAACCGTGATCGACTTGGAAGAGAGCGAAGCGAGCATCGCGTCGCGCGACGGCGCTCGTTTGGTCGGGCGTTGCCTGATTGCCGCCGACGGCGCCGACTCGATCGCTGCGCCGTTGTTCGGCATCGAGCCGGACGCGGCGTCGATGCCGAGCGCGATCTGCTGTCAATGGACCGGCGTTCGTTCAGCCAAGACGTCCGCTCGGAGAATCAAGGGCGACAGGGGCAGCGCGGACGCCGTTGGCAGGCGAGCCCGGGTCACCAGCGCAAACAGCGCGAACAACACGGACAGCGCGAGCAACGCAGGCGCAGCGGGCAGCGGGCCGCCCGAAGCCGGGGAGCTGACGCTCGTCTGCGTCGACGAGAGTTGGACGACGTTCGGCTATGCGTTCGCCGCGGGTTCGACGTGGGTCGTCGGATGGATGGGTCCGGCTTCGCAACAAGACGCTCGCGCCGAGTTCCGTCGACAGGCGGGCCTTTGGAGAGAAGCCGGTTTCATACCGAACGTCGTCGAGCCGGATGCGGACGCGGCGAGCGTGCGACGGGTGCCTCGCGGGCTAGCGCTGGACGTCGAATCGCACGTGGCGAAGAACGCCTTGCTGATCGGCGACGCGGGCGGATTCGTCAGCTCCATCAGTCATGAGGGGTTGTATCCTGCCGTATGGTCGGCGCGGCTGGCGGTTGACGTCTGCGCCGAGGCGATGGAGGCGCGATCGCCCCAGGACGTCTTGCGAACGTTCGACGCGCGATGGCGCACGCAGATGGCCGAGTATTTGCGGATACCGAACACAGATCTGCGCTTCCTGTCCCCGCTCACCTTCACCAACGCCCGCATGGCTGAGAAACTGGCGAGAGCCGTGCTGCTGGGCGTCAATATCTAGGCGGCCGACCCATGTCGAGCCCCAGCATCGCAGGGTTGAGAAGGCCAAACGCATCAGCCTTGGCGCGCATACCGTATGTGCGCCATCGGACAAGACCATGGCCAGATATTGTGTGCCAGGGGCGATTGCGGTTTTCTGACTGGGTCATCAGACCCGAAGTAGTGATATCCTTGTTTCTACGTGAGTTAGACCGATAACAGTCGCCTCTCAGAACACTGCGGAGGCAGAACTCACAGGCTGCTGAGCCTCAACATCTAGTGCGTCAGACCGAAAAACTGGAGTTCGGTGACTGTCAGGCCGATATCTAAGGACGGATGACTGAGCCGAGCCGGACGCACGGGAACCACGCGCAGTTCCTGCCGGCTGCCCGAAGGGCGGTCGACTCCTCATCGCCGGTGCGAACACGCCAGACGCGGAGTTCGTAAGAAGTCTTGACGAAGGATGCGACTGGCCGAGCATCAGCGCGACGAGCGAGGATCAGCATGAATGAGATCGACGCAGTTAGGGGTTTGGCATCGACGGCGACGCTGCGGGAGTTCGCCGATCAGGCGCTGGGTCCGCCGCCGCGGACGGAAAGCCCGATCGCGTCCGACCGGGTGGAGATTTCCGATCTCGCCACGTTCCTGAGTCGGTTGTCTGAGTTGCCGGAGGACCGGGCGCGAAAGATCGTGGACATCCGAACCGCCATCGCCGAGGGAACCTACGAGACGCCGGATAAACTGGACGCGGCGCTGAATCGCCTGTTGGAGCAACTGGGCAGCGAACCATAATCACCAGCCTGTTCGAAATGCAACGCCCCCTCCTTCCGTTGCATTCTCGTCCGCCGAAGCGGGTTGTGGCCAAGGCCGACCCGCTTCGGCGTTTTTGTCGGCCCCGCGCAACGCGTTTGTCGAAAGCGAGGCGCTCGCAACGTTCGCGGGACGCAACTGCGATGCTCGCCAGGCGCGGCTCTCGCTATCGTGGAACGTGACGAGGAGCTGCGGCGGCGCTCAGAGACAGCGACGGACGATCTCGACGAGTTCGGCCATGCGCTTCGCGTAGGTGTGATCGCGAAGCGTGCGGCGCTGCCCGGCCGCGGCGATCGCGGCGGCTTCGTCCGCGTGGTCGAGGTAGTAGGCGATCTTCTCCTCGCAGTCTTGCGGAGCGTCGTAGGCGACGATCTCCCGGCCAGGCTCGAACAGCTCGGCGAGGTTTCGCTTGTTGTCCGTGACGAGCAGGGCGCCGACGCCGGTCGCCTCGTAGAGCCGGCAGTTGTTGGCGAACCCGTCGGCCACGGCGGTGACGTGCTTGTTAGGCACGATCCTCGCCGAGGCCATGATGCGGAACATCTCGATGCCCCACGCTTCACCTTGGTAGCGCCGACGCATGGCGGAGTCCGCGGGCAGGCCGTCGAAGTCGTAGCCCCAGAGCGCCAAGTCGAATCGCCGGCAAAGCCGTTCGAGCAGCTCGTTTCGCTCCGCGTGGACCGGGCCAGCGCCGCCGACGTGCGCGAGCGGCAGCGGCCGTTGCGACCGTATTGCCGGCAATCCGTGGCAAGAGGGAAGGGGCGTCTCGCGGCGGCAAAAGGGGATTGGCGCTGAGCCGAGGACTGCCGACGCCGCCGAGGACGGCCTCTCGCCAGGTGCCTGCCCGCGATTGCCACCCGACAGTCGCTCCAACACAGAGGCCTCGAAGCCCAGAAGGAAGCGTTCCGCCGCCTTGCCGTGTTGGCGGAAGAGGTCAACGTAGTTGGGCAACGAGCTGAGAACCAAGTCGAAACCGGCCCAGTCGCGCTGCTGTCTGATCGGACAAGCGATCTGGCCGACGACCAGCCGGGCGTGCGGTCGAAGCGCCTCCAGATACGCGTCGCTCAGCCGCGCCATCTCCAGGATGACCAGCACGTCGGGGCGGAGACGTTCGACCTGGGCGGCGAGGATCTCCTGATAGGGCTGCTCGGTCTCGCACGAACGCCGAGGACCGTGCTCCGCCAGCCAAGCCTGTTGCAGGGGCAAGGCGTTGAGGATCGTCGCGTGCGCCTCGTGTCCCAGAGCCGTCAGGTGTCGGGCGTAGAACGGAGCCGTCGCGAAGTAGTATCCGGCAAGGGCGTCCAGTTGGTCGGCGAACGGCCGGCCTGCCAAGTCAGGCTGATCGGCGTACGCGCGATTCAGGAATCCGCGGTAGCAATCGTCGACGACGAGAAATCGCATCCGGCCGCCTCGCGTTAGGAGCTGTCTCAAGACGCCAGAGAGCCGCGGACTTCAGTCCGAGCGGCGCTTCGACCGGGCCGTCTTGAAACGCCAACCGGCCTGCTTGCCCACGATCGAGCGACGGCAGCAGCTTCGACGCGATTGTATTCGACGCTGATCCGGCCCGCGAACGGGTGCGAGAATCCGCTCGTGAACTGGTGCGAGAATCCGTTCGCGCACCCAGTCCCTCTTTGCCGGCGCTCGCAGCGGCCGCGTTCCGAATTGAGAGCCGCCGGCCTCGGCCGGCGGGTAGCCTCTGCTACCTGACTTTGGGGCGGTTGCGCTTCAGCATCGCATGGAAATGTGGACGGATGTCTGAGATCATCTCCGCAACGCACATTCCCGGCTGCAATA
>CAZERK010000285.1:0-5248 GCA_964514515.1 uncultured Planctomycetaceae bacterium | reverse complement strand
TAGGTTTCTGCGATAGCGCAGCGCGCGAGAACGCGGCGCGTGCGCGCGCTGTGGGACGGCCGCTGTTCGCCCGACGGGAGGTCGCCGCGTATGATCTGCGTGGCGTTTTGCAGGCAAGCGAACGGCTGCGGTTGGGTCAGGCGGACATGAGCGACACGTTGCGCGAGCGGATCAGTCAGAAGCTGCTGCCTTTCGTGGAGCAGCCGGGCCAGTACATCGGCGGGGAGTTCAACCAACTCGTCCGCGACGGCGACTGGGAGAAGGCCGACGTGCGCCTCGCCATCACGTTTCCCGACGCGTACACGGTCGGCCTGTCGCATCTCGGCTGCCAGATTCTCTACTGGATTACCAACCATCTGCCGGGCGTCTGCGCGGAACGCGCGTACGCGCCGATGCCGGACGCGGAGGCGGTCATGCGGCGCGAGGGCTTGCCGCTGTTCACGTGGGATACGCGGCAGCCCGTCGCGTCAGCCGATCTTCTGGCCGTCTCGCTCCAGTACGAGATGGGCTTCACGAATCTCCTCAACATTTTGGACCTGTCGGGCATTCCCTTGTGGAGCCGTCAGCGGGACGACACGCATCCCTTGGTCATCGCGGGCGGGCCTCAGGCCGACAACCCGGAACCGGTGGCGGACTTCCTCGACCTCGTGGTCATCGGCGACGGCGAGGAGTCGCTGCCGGCGATCCTGAACCTTTACATGGAGATGAAGGCCGGCGGGATGCGTCGCAGGGACATGATCGCCGAGATGGCGGAACGCTTTCCGTGGGCCTACGCGCCGGGATTGTACGACGCCGGCTATCACCCCGACGGCACGCTCGACCGACTGGAGCCTCGATCACCCGGCCTGCCGACCGAGATCGTGCGATGCCGCGTCAAGCGACTGGAGGATGCACCGCTGCCCCTGCGGCCGCTCGTGCCCTACGTGCAACTCGTCCACGATCGCATGTCGGTCGAGATCATGCGAGGCTGCCCCCAGGCGTGCCGCTTCTGTCACGAAGGCTACACCAAACGGCCCGTCCGGGCCCGGTCGGTCGAGCGCATCCTGGAAGCCGCCGAGTCGCAATACTGGGCGACGGGCCAATCGGAATTGGGGCTGCTGAGCCTCTCGACGGGCGACTATCCGCACCTGCGCGAGCTGGCCCAGCGGATCAACGAACGCTTCGCTCCGCGCCACGTCAACATCTCCGTGCCGTCCCTCCGCGTGGACGAGATGCTGCGCGACGTGCCCTGGCTGACGAACAGCGTCCGCAAGGGCGGCCTGACCGTCGCCGTCGAAGCGGCCCGTGACAAGCTGCGGGCGTCGATCCGCAAGAAGGTCACGGACGGCGACCTCATGGACGGCATCCTGGAGGCGTACAAGGCCGGCTGGCAGCGGGTGAAATGCTACTTCATGGTCGGCTTTCCCGGCGAGACGGAAGACGACGTGCGCGCCATTTGCGACCTGAGCGCGGAACTGTCCTTGCTTCGTCGGCGGATCGGCAAGCCGCCCGGCCGCGTCACGGCCAGCGTCGGCTGGCTCGTGCCCAAGCCGCATACGCCGTTGCAATGGGCCGCCCAACCGACGGCCGAGTACTTTGAATGGGCGCGGCAGTTGCTCGTCGAGACGTGCCGAAGCCGCCGGCTGCGGTCCGTCGCCGTGAAGACGCACGACGTCCAACGGTCCGTGATGGAGGCCGTCCTGTCTCGCGGTGACAGGCGTCTGGCACCTGTCATCGAACGGGCCTTTCGGGAAGGCGCCCGGTTCGACGCCTGGGACGAGTACTTCCGAATGGACCCGTGGCGACGGGCCTTCGAGTCCTGCGGCCTCGACCCGGCCTGGTACGCCCACCGTCCGCGCCTGCCCTCCGAACGCCTGCCGTGGGACCATATCCAAGCCGGCTCGAAGCGGGCCTTCCTCTGGCGGCAGTACGAAGACGCCCTCGCCCGAGCCCGCGATTGCGATTGAATCCGCAGCGATCCGCCCGTCGCGAATGCTGCAACCGACAGCCGCGTTCCGCGCTGACCGGCGGGCGGTTCCCATGGGCAAACGCTGACGGCTCGCCTCCGTGGGAGGTGGAGCAGGCGATTGCGTCAGTCATCTTCTCCGAGGCTTCCAAAGTCCAGCAAGAAGGGGGCATATCGCGTAACGATGTCAATGCTTTCGATGCGGGCAAACTCCGTCTTCTCGTACCGTCGCTCATACTGCAGCATGGCATCGATGTATTCCCACGACAAACGGGCCAGTTCGATCGCCTTGCGATACTGGCCCTCCTGTTCAGCCGAGCATGCCTGAGACAGGTAGTCGTGGTATTTTGTCCTTTGTTCTTCCAGTTCCGCCTTGCGTTTCGCCATGTCACCGCCGCTTCTTGAGATTCCTCGGACGGCATGTCGCGGAAACGCCCCATGCTCCGAGGAGCCGCATGCTCGACCCGCAACCAGACGTGGAAGAGCCCAGACGGTTGTGCTCAGCTCTCCTCCTTCAACGCTGCCAAGGCGCATTCTCAGACTGAGGTTGTCCAAGGCGCATTGTACAGCATCTTGCGACTGAAACGGTTGAGTCTCGAAAACGACCGATGAAACGGACGAAGCTCAGAGGCCCACGTCGACCGCCGGACGCGCACGGGCGATGCACGTGTTCGGCGCTCGGCGCGGAGGCGCAGGCGTAGCGACGGCCACGCGTGGCTGACGTATCTCGAAGCAGAATATCCTCGGCAACAGGCGTCGGCCGTCCCGGCGCTCCGGGACTCCTTCGAGGCTGATCGGCGGCATTGTGACCAGGGGCTCACGCTCCTGGCCACAGACCTATGCCCCGTCGCCAGCCTGTGCCACACCTCTGTCCTGGCTTGTCGCGCACGCACGGCTCGCCGTCGGCGTTTGCTCTGCGCAAGGACGAGCCCCCTCCCCTGCGCGGGGGGAGAGGGCTCCGCGATCAGCTTCTACTGTTGTTGAATGCTATTTCCAGAACTCCGCTGTCCCGACTGCGGAGGCGCGGCAGGATCGAAGGATGCTCCTGATCTCGCCGCTCACCCCGCCATCTTGCCGGCGTCGAACCGCGTCGCCCAATCCGGACAGTTCGCCGGAACTCGCCCCTCACCCTGCCCTCTCCCCAGGAGGGGAGAGGGTTTTGGGACAGGTTCTACTGTCCCGAATGCCCGTCGCAGGCGTGATGGCCGCAGCAGTTGCATGGGACGATCGGGATGTCGGGCAATTGCATGTCGTCGCGCCAGCCGCCGACCGACTGCGGGACCAGGTCTTCGAGGCGCATCCGATCCCGTGAGGCGTACGGGTTCGGGCCGACGTTCGCCAGCAGCGTGGCGGGATTGTCCTCGTAACCCGTGGGGAAGACCGCGGCCTGCAGGAGGGCCCGGCGGAACTCCGCGTCGATCTCCAGGACCTGCCGCGCCGAGGCGGCCGTCGCCATGATCTCGCCGGCCTCGCTCGTATGCTCGAGGCCCAATAGGTGCCCCAGTTCGTGCGAGGCGATGTTGGCCAGGGCGACCGCGACCTCCTCCGCCGAGGGGCGCAGCGACTCCCAAAGCGCCAGGTCTTCGCTGTAGATGATCGCTTCCTGCTGCATCGCGGCGTTGCCGGTATCCACGTTGTCGGCCAGGCCGAGGTAGTTGGCGTTGTAGTTGCCAAAGAACAGGCTCGAGTAGGGCTCGGCCGGTCGAGCATCATGCTTGCTGTCGAGCAGGACCACGTCGTAGTTGGCGTAGTCGCGGCGCATCTGGTTGACGATCAGGCCGACGATATAGTCCGTCTGACCCGCCAGCCGATCCGAGATCGACTCCGCGGAGAACGGCCGCATGACCTCGATCGGTTCGAGGCCGATCTGCACGCTGGCCCCGCCCTCGAAGTCCAGGTATACGACCTGCTGCCGCGGCTGCCGCACGGGCGCGTCCGGGGCGCGCTGCACGCGGATGCTGTAGGAGCCCGTGTCATACTGTCCCGAGCGCGAGGCGAAATGCGTCGCTCGCGAGACGGCGACCGCGAGGTACACGTTCGTCCAGTCGGCCTGCATGACCTGCGAGATGTACGGATCGACGAGACCGCCGTAGTACGAGCGGTCGTCGTTGGCGTCGATGAGGTCCTCGGTCTCGTTGAAGAGGGCGGCCGTCAGGTTGATGCCGTCGTGGCCGGTCACGTCCACGATGATGCGGTCGCCGACGACGGCCGGTCCGAGCGCGTAGATGTCGATGTCGTCGTGAAACGAGATCGTCCCTTGGATCTCGATCTCACCGCTCACCGGCAGCGTCGCGTATTGGGCTGCTTCGAAGAGACCGTTGTCCTGGTCATCCTCGACGACCAAGGGTTCGGCCGGCGGCGTCTCGGCCGAGTCGGGGCGCTCTCGGGAGGGCGCCTCGGCCGTCGGGATCGGAGCCGTTCCGCAACCGATCATGACCGGCAACAGCAGAAGCGTGAAGCTCAGGCCGCAGATCAGGCTGGCATACAGGGGGGGCTGGCGGTGCATGGTAACCTCGCACCTCCACCAGCACCTCCCAGGGCGGCCGATAGAGTCTGTCGATTGGCGTCCGTCAGAGGGTCGGGCCGATCTTTCCGTGTCGCAGCCTTCGCCCGCCGATCAGCATGTTCATCCGCAAGCCGACGCGCAGTCGGCTGCGAGGGCGGGCACACCAACAGGATGTCACGGGGAGATTGGGCCAGCCTCTTCAGGCCGTCGAGAAGCTGATCGCAGCGGGCGGCCTCCGACGGGGCTCGCCGCTTCAACCCTAGTCGGCATGATCGGGAAAAAAATCTACTGGTTTAATACGATACGCATTATGAACACGCAAAGCATGTTGGATTCAGCTATCGGTCGTTGGGCGAGGCGGTCTTGCATATCGGAACTTCACGCAGGGCGCAGCCGATGGCCGGATACCCCGACGCCCCGACCAGCATGGCGTGCGGCTCTCGTGGAAGCGGCCGATGCCGAGGCCAGCTACCACGGTCTTCTACCACCGGTGCGAGGCTGTTTGGGGTGCGGTGTCTGCTCTCGGACGGGGCGCAGCCTTGACCCCCGGCGCAACTTCCGAGTATATTCAGATGTTGCTGCCCAGAACCGCTCCGCCCGGAACGCGGCAGGGCCAGCCATCCCTGGACGCGAGGGGATCCAGAACCGTAGCCCGCCGGAACATGCGGTAGTTCCCCCTTTATTCGTCCGAAGATGACCTCAGGAGGCTTATCAGGATGTACATCACGCGCGCCGCCTGCAAACGATGGGCTTTCGGACTTAGTTTGGCTCTCTGCGTGTTCTTGACGGGACCCGCC
>CAZERK010000284.1:0-5266 GCA_964514515.1 uncultured Planctomycetaceae bacterium | reverse complement strand
GTCCTGAAGCGGCTCGCCGACCGCCTGCTGAATCGGCTCGATGATGTTCTTGAGGATTTGCTCGTGCTGCGAGGCGTTGGCCTGCACGGTCACGATGTTGCCCGCCGCGTTGAACGTCACCGTCGGCGGAGCGACGCCCGTCGTACGGATGCTCTCGTTGCGGAACAGCTCGTTGATGTTCCGAGCGACGTCGCCCGCCGCCACCGAACCCGGCAGCGTGTACGATTTCGTCTCGATCTTGACTGGCGTCTCCGGCTCCACGTCCACGGCCTGCAAGACCTGATCGATCAGTAGAAACGTCAGCGGACCGCCGCTGACGATGAGCGAGTTCGTTCGCGCGTCGGGCACCACGCCGATCAGGTCCAGCTTGACGCTGCCCATGCCCCCCGAGCGGGCCGCCTGCTGCATCAGCATCTCGCGCTTGCCCTGCACGTCGACGGCCGATGCATGATTCAGATGGAAGGACCTGACCTGCACCGCGTCCGGCGGCTTGTCCATGTCCATCGCGACCTGCTTGATCTCCGCGAACATCTCCTCCGGGCATTGCACGTAGACCGTGTTGTTGGACTTGTTGCCCTTGACGGTGATCTGTTCTCGCGCCCCGCGGCCGCGCGTCGCCTCGCCGAACAACTCCTGGAGCTTCTCCGCGACAATATCCGCATCCGCCAACGTCAACTGGATGGGCCGTCGCGTCTTCTCCGCCTCCACCTTCTCGTCCATCGCCCGAATCTGTTCCTCGATCTCCGCCATCTGCGGCGCCGGGGCTTTCACGAGAACGACGCCGGTCGCGTCGTTGGACGTAATCACGATGTCCGTCTTCTGCCCGCCAACCTGAAACAGCGACCGCAGCGCCTCCGCGATCGCCCGCGCGTCGCCCTTGATCGGGAACTGCTTGATCGTGGCGCTGCCGCCGTCGTCGGCGTCCAAGTCCTTCACGATCTGCTCGACGCGATCGAGGTCCTGCGCCTGGCCGGCGAGGATCACGCTGTTCGTCCGCGCGTCAGCGTTGATCGACACGCTGCCGGACGACCCGCCCCCGCGCGGACCGCGCGTGCCGCGCCCGCCGCCGCCTGGCGCAGCGACGACCTGCCCGGCCACGTCCTTGACGATCGCCGCCACGTCCATCGCCCGCGCATTCGCCAGCACCACGCGGCGCATTTCCATGCGCGTGGTGTTGGTCTCCGCTTCGAGTTCGCCGATCAGGTTCTCAATCAGGTTCAGCGTGTCCGGCGGAGCCTGAGCGATGATCGTGTTCGTTTGTGTGTCCGCCGTAAGCTTGACGTTGTCCGAGGCCGAGATGACGACGCCTTGGCCTTCCTGGCCCTGCATCTGCAGCATCTGCTGCTGTTGCTGCGCGTTCCCTTGCTGAGGCGGGCCGGGCTGGCCGCCTCGGGGCAATCGCATCGCCCGCTGTCCAGCCGTCGTCGACAGGCCCAGGATCTCGCGAAGGTTCTGCGCGACCTGTTCGGCGTCCAGATTCTTCAGCCGGAACAGCTTGATGTTCTGCTCGCCCGGCGGCATCTTCTGATCGATCTTCCGGCGGATATCCACGCTCAACGGGATGGCCGAGGACGGCGCGGCCACGAACAAGCTGCGCGTCCGTGCATCCGGCACCACGCGGACGCGCGCGGGCGACGCCGGCGGCTCGGGCTCCGGTTGCTGACGGCCCTGCGGCTGGCCAGGCTGTCCTGGCTTCTCCCCCTGCTGGGGCTGTCCCTGCTGGGGTTGGCGCGGTTGGCGCACGCGGCGAACGGCCCCCGCCTGCGACTCGTTGAAGACCTGATTCAAAAGCTGTGCCGCGGCGTTGACATCCGTATACTTCAGCGGAAAGACGCGATAGACCGTCGGAACGTCCCCGCTGGTCAATTCGTCAATCAGGTCTTCGAGGCGCTCCAACTCCTCCTCGGGGCCGAAGAAGAGGATCTTCCCCGTGGTCGGATCAACCATCGCCTCCACGTCGCGGTCGGCTTCCGCAGTCGTAACTTCCGTCGCAGCGCTCGCCGCCGGCTGCGTCGTCGGCGGCTCGACCCGCGGCTCCTCCGGAGACCAGCTTGCCGGTTGAGCCGCCGTCGAGTCCTCGCCCGGCTGCGGCTCGATCGGTCGCTCTGGGTCCTGGATGGCAGGTTCGTCCGTCTGTCCGATGGCGATGCCAAGCAGCGCCTCCCTCACGCAAGACGGCATCATGCCCGGTCCCATCGAGATGGGCGTCGTCTCGGAATCCGCTTCACGACTGTCTGGGACCGCGGCAGGCTGTTCCTCCTCGCCCTCGTGGATATCGATGGTCATGACGCGCCCGCCCGCGGCGCCGACGGCCGTTTGCTTGAGCTTCGCGCCCGACGGGCTGCTCCAGACCCCCTGCAGCCGGCTGAGCAGCTCCTCCGGCGCCATCTTCTTGGACTCGACGACGCGCATGTTCTCGCCGATCGTGCCCGCCTCCGGCACGTCAAACATCTCGATGTATCTGGTGATGTCCTCTTTCTGTGCCGGCTTGCTGCCGCGAACGAGCAGGACGTATTCATCCGGTCCCTCGTCGAAACGCAGGCTTCCCTTGCCGCCGGGATTCAACAAGTCCTCAAGCGTGAAACCGATGCTGTAAGCCTTCCTGTGCTTGAGGTGATAGACCCAGAAGTCGCCGGTCACCTCGATGGGCTCGGTTCCAGCGACCTGCTCAGACTCGCCCAGAATGAGCCGCAGCATCTCGTCGATGACCGCGAAATCCTTGGGCATCGCTCGAATCAGGAGCACGTTTTCATACGTGTCGGGGTAAATCGTGATCGACTCGCTACTGACGGGCACGGCCGTCGGCGATGACGGTGCACCGGGTTTGCCCGGCCGCTGGGGCGCCCGCGCCGCGCCGCCGCCGATCCCCAACAGCGCCGACAACTTCTTGGCATCCTCTTCCGCGTCCATCACGACGTACTTGCGCGTCACGGGCGACTGCTCGACGACGTCGATCTCGAAGGCCAACTGCACGGCCTTCGCCACCTCGTCCTGGGGACCGTCGAGGATAATCCGGTTGCCGCTAACGACCGCCTTCAGGCCGCTCGGAGACGCGGCGGGCGCCGCCGGCTGACCGGGCCGCCGTGCGATGGGGCCGCCGCCGCCCAACAGGCTCATCAACGTGTCAGCAATCTCGGCAGGCGTGCGGTTTTCCGGCGTGAAGATGACGCGGCTTTCGGTCTTGGCCGCCGCCGTCGACTCCATCTCGGCGACGAGTTGCTTGATCTGTTCGAGCTCCTTCGGCGGCGCGTTGACGAGCAGCGAATTCGTGATGGGCTCTGCGACGATCCGCACCGGCGACGAGCCGGCGGGTGAAGCCAGGATGGGCATCGGTTGCGGCCGCTGTCCCTTGCCTTGGGGCATCCGCACCGGTTGGCGAATCGGCATAGCCGACCCGCCGGCGAAGCTCTGGATGAGCACGGGCGCGATCTCGTCCGCCGGCGCGTGCTCCAACTTGATCACCGTCAGCGGCGACTCCGTCTGGATGTCCAACTGCTCGATGAACGGCGCGATCTTGTCGATGAACGCCTGCTTCGCGAAGATTTGCACGGCGTTGTTGTACGCATCCGCCGTGAAGATCTGCGTGCTGGGGTTCATGCCTGCCTCGGCCGTCGGCGGAAAGAGCTGCTGCAGCATCGCCACGACGTCCGCGGCCTTCGCATTACCCAGCGCGAAGTTCTGCAGGACCGGCTCCTCGCTGGCGAATTGATCCAGCTTGCCGATCAGCGGCTCGATCTTCTCCCAGTCCTTGTGCATGCAGAAGACGATGAGCGTGCGGCTGGCATAGTCCGGGATGAGCCGGACTCCGCCGACGCCGACCATGCCCCGCTGTACCGGCACGGGCGGCGCGCCCGCCGGGCGACCCTGAACGCGCGGCTGCCCCGCGATCTGCGGCATCGACGACTGTCCGCCGACGATCTGCGACAGCACCGGCGCAATTGCGCTGGGCATCGCCGACTTGAGCTTGACGAAATGCTCCTTCTCCTCGTCATCCGGCGGCACGTCGAGCTTGGCGACGAGTTCCTTGATCCGCGCCAACTCCTGCTTGCCGCACGAGACGAGGATCTTTGTGGCGGTCTGCGGTACGAGCCGTGGCGGCAGCGCTCCCTTCGGCTGCCCGCCCGTCATCAAGGCCGAGATCGTCGCCGCGACGACCGCCGCGTCGGCATGTTGAAGCTCGATGATCTCGTTGACCTCGTTTGTGTCCGGCACGTCCCATTGTTTGACCAAGGCCTCCGCGCCGGCGACGCCTTCCTTGGACCCGATGAGGATCACCGAATTGCCGGCGACGTCGGCAATCAGATCGCGGTCCAGTTCCAACTCAACTTCCGGCGGCACCCAATCTCGGCTTTTCGTTTTGGCCAACTCCGCCTTCTGCGTCTGAAACAGCGGCTTCAGGGCTGCCTGGACCATCTGGGCGCCGGCATGCTCCAACTTGATCACCTTCATGACAGGCGGCTCAGGCGACCGCCCCGCGTCCAGCTCCTTCACCATCGCGACGATCTCGACCAAGACGTCGTTTGGCGCACGAATGTAGAGCCGGTTGCTTCGCAGGTCTGGAAGGATCGTGACCTGCTTGGCCTGTTCGGCCTGGAGGTCCACGCCTGGCCCTCGACCGCCGCGCGGCGCGGATGCGGCCCCCGGAAAAACTTGCTTCAGGATGGTCTGCACGTCCGAAGCCTTGGCCGTCTTGAGCTCGATCGTGAGGGACGGACGCGGATCGCTCGGTGGCGGCGGCATCGCAGCCAACTTGCTGACCACGTCGCGGAAGCGGTAATGCTCCTCGACCAGGCCCGACAACTCGATCCGATCGCCCACGACCTGCGTGCCGTAGGTATCGGAAAACATCGGCCGGAATTCCTCGATCACCTGGAAAGGCGACCATCCCGCTGGCACGTCGAAATACGTGAGGGCGACGTCGAAGCGATCCAGATTCGCCGCCTGGAACTCTTCAAAGCTGTTGTACATCCGCTCGACCGGAATCTCGCGCAGCACGTCCGGCAGCCGCTTGATCGTGAGATAGCGCTCCTGCCGCTGAATCAGATACTTGTTCAACGGCCGCGAAAGCAGCAGCTCGTTGAGCTGCTCCATCGCCTCTTTGTACGTAAACTCCCGCGGACTGGGGAACGTCAGGGTCTCGTTGATAGGCGGGTCCGGCTCGTTCAGCCAACTCAAACCGCTCATCCGCGCAAAGTCAGCCAACACGTCAGACCACGCCGTTCGATCATAGTCAAAGCGATACGTCCGCCCTTCCGGGTCCGGCGGC
>CAZERK010000283.1:0-5271 GCA_964514515.1 uncultured Planctomycetaceae bacterium | reverse complement strand
GCGGTCAGCGGAATCGCCAAGACCACCACGCCAACACAGATCAATGAGACGAACAGACTCATCGAGGACGCCTCCCGCTACGACGCCGTCCAAAGATTGGAGCCGGCCCGGCCTGCCAGACTCGTGCGGCCTGGGGGCCCGACTCGCCCAGCGAATGCCGCCCGGGCCAAGGCCCGACGCTTGCGATGCTCTTCACGGCAGCACACGCGTGGGCCACAAACGAGCAGTGCGGCGAACGGAGAAGGACGCTGCAGACGCTCTCCGTGAGGCAGTCTGTGGAGGCGATCTCCATCATTCGAGACTCGGTTCGCCATACGCGTTGGGTCCGCGACTCGCTCCTCGCATGCACGCTGCACCCTATTCCAACACGCCCGGCTTGGCGAAGACCAAGTCGTATTGTTCGCCCAGATCCGGTAGGACTTCCACGGGCGAAAGGCGGAGAACCTCACGAACCACCGCTGCGTAGCGCGGCAGCGGGACGTACGCACGAAAGCCGTGATCCATCATCGTCTGGAAGAGCGCTTCTGCCGATGAGCCGGCCTTTCGCAACCAAGAATCAGACACCTCGGTCAGGACGCACAGTTGATCGTGGTCCAGCAACGACCCCATGCCTTTGATCACGTGATGGTCGAAGCCTTCGGTGTCGATCTTGACCAGCACCCTCCCGTGGAGACTTGCGGCGTCGAGCAACTGGTCGAGTCGCCGCACCTGAACCACGATCGCGGACTGGACGTCGTACGTCTTGAGGAATGAGCAGGCGCCGGAATGGCCGTCCGCAAAGGTGTAGAACTCGAGTTGCGATGGCTCATCGGAGCAACCGATGTTGTAAGGTGTGCAATTGGTCAGGGCGTTGAGGGTGAGATGCGCCTCCAGGACCCTGAACACCGCGGGATTCGGTTCGAAGCACACAACGCGACCACGCTCCAGGTACCGAGCAGCCGCCAACGTGTGGACGCCCCGATTGGCCCCGACGTCCACGAACGTGTCGCTGGGCGACAATACACGGTGGAGAAGCAACGGCAGGAGCTTGTCGTAGTATTGGCCTTGAAGGTAGTGCGCCCGCGAGGCCCAGTCGGCCACGTCCGCAAGAACATAGCACTGGATGTGGCGATCATAGAACACGCGTGTCTGCCGGCGCATGCGTTGTCTGAAGAGTGGGTCGCCTCGATGTCTTGAACCCACCGGACCGAGGAGCCACCGATACATGAGTTGCCTTCCCCGGGGCAGGCGAGAGACCAAGGGACGCATCACCTCAGCCAGCCGAAAACGAAGAAGCTCGAGCGCCATGCGTCATCACCTCGCCGGAATGTCTCTGGCAGAACCACGCAACAGACCGTCGGATGGCTGGCGACCGCGTCTCCCGATCCGTCGCAGCGGTGCGGGTCATTGGGCCGCCGATTTCGCGGAGGACCCTGCGGCACGGCCCAGAGCGACCGATCACACGAAAGCGTCCTGCCTAGCAAAGGTCCGTGGTGGACGGATTCGCTCCCACCGCTTCCAATAACGCTCGCACGCGGTTGTTCCAGCTGTTTCGCTCCGCGTAGGCCACGCGAGCAGCCCCGACCTCAGCGCCTTGGCATTCTGGGCTGAGCGCCCGCCGGGCTTGTCGGCAGAAGCCCTCGGCATCCTCGGCGACCAACATCAAGTCGCCGAAGGAATGCACCTCAGGGAAGTCCGTCGTAACGATCGGCTTTCCCATGCTGAGATACTGATAGAACTTGTTCGAGTTTACCGTACTCATCCGCTCGATTCGACGGAAGGGCACAATCGCCACGTCAAAGGCGTCGATGACGGCGGGGACCTCCGGATAGGGAACCATCCCGGTGAACCGCACGTTCGGAAGTCGCTCCAGCCGGTGGGCGTCGAATCCGGATACCGGCCCGCAGAGCATCAGCGTGCATTCGGGCACGTGTGTCGCCAGATGATACAGGAGCGGTTCATCCATCCAGTCGTAGATGGCCCCGAGAAAGCCCAGGATCGGCCCCTGGACGTTCCAACGACGGCGCATCGCGGCGCCCTGCCCGGCCGCCGAGCGAAAACGCTCGAATTCCACGGCATTCGGCAAGGGGAGAATCGGTAGATCGGGTCGAGCAGCCTTCAGCTTCCGGCCCAGCGCCGGCGTCGTGACCGTCGCGAGCGTCACGGCCGGCAGCAGCCGCCGCTCGTACGCATTCAGATCCAGCGGAAAGTCCGGCTCCAACAGGCCCCAATCGTCGTAGCAATCGTAGACGATGACGGCCGCGCGGCCGGCGCTGCGCCGCAGCAAGTCAGACCAGACAGGGTTGCTGGCGAGCACCATCGTCCGGCGCGTCAGCCACCGGCGACTCTGCGGCCCAAGCAGGAGGCCGTCCAATCGTTGGAACAGCCTCGACAGCCGCCACAGGCGCGGGCCGCCGAGCGACCACGCGGTGCGGCAGGTGACGCCGCTCGGCGTCGCCTTGCGGCGCAGGCCCACGTTGAATCGGTAGGCGGGGACGTACGTCACGTACTGCACCGACAAGCCTTGCTCAGCGAAGGCCGTTGCCAACGCCTGAGGGCGCTGGTAGATGCCGTCAAATGGGCAGCTTGTCAGGCACACGACGTTGTCGATCCGCACCGCACATCCTCAACGCGTCGGCAAGAAGGACCCTCGGACGATGCCGGTCATCCTCTGCAGCAAGTACGCTCGCTCCTGCGAATTCATCAGCAGCGCGTAGGCCAAGCCCGCATACAGAAGGCCCGCGGTCCCGACAATCACGATCAGCATGCACCAACCTTCCAGCGGCCGCCAGGCGATCACCAAACGATGCGCCCCGACCAACACGGCGCACAGAAGCCATGCGCTCGCCAGTCGGCGACCGAGGTACTCCCTGATCGGCAACTCCATCACGCGGGCCACGTAGATCGGCTGGATCAGGGCTTTGCCGATCAGCACAGGCAAGGCGGTCGCAACGGCCAGACCGAACAACCCCATCCGTTGCACCAGCCCGATGCTCATCATGAGCACGCCGACCCCTTCGATGACGCTCAGCAGCGCGACGAAACGCTCGCGGCGCATACTATAGAGCAGGCTTACCGCGTTGGCCTGGGAGAGTACGATCACATAGAGCGCCACGAGCACGTCGGCCACGTCCGCACAGAGCGCCAGTTGCAGCGGCGAGTATCGCTCGCCCAACCAGAGCCGCAGGAAAGGACCGGCCCCCACGAGGATCATCAAGCCCAGCCCGCCGGACATGATTGCGGCCAGTCGCGAACTGTGCAGGAACAGCCGCCGCAGACCGTCCTTGTCTCCTTGCCCGCACTGCCGACTGAACCGCGGGAGCAGCACTGCGGCCGGCACCGCCACGGCCGTGATGAAATAGCCCGCGAGAACCGATGCGATATTGAAGAGGCCGACGTCGTCGAACGTCAGATACTTGGCGGCGATGAAATTGCCCAGGCGGAATCGCAGGATGTCGGACAAGGAGATGATCGTGACCGTTCCGCCGAACGTCACCAACGACCAGTATACCGACAGATCGGTCTTCAGGTGGCCCTCCCCCGGCCCGTGCGGCAGCCGCCGGACCGTCCCGGAGAACAGGAACAGTTGCAGCAGGGACGTACCCAAGAACGCGTAGCCGAGGCTGGCCAAGTCGCCCCAGTAGTACAAAGCCGCGCCCATCGCGAGACCGCGCACGACCGACACCGCGCACTTCAAGGTGTTTAGCAAGGGGTACTTTTCGTATGCCGCCAATACCGATTCGGGCAGGCGCGACAGCAACAGGATGGCGGCGGCGATTGAGACGGCGCGCACAAGCGTCGCGAACTCCGCCCGCCGCTCCGCCGGCACGGCCAGGAACTGTGCGAGCGTCTCGTCACAACAGAAACCCAGCACGACGAGAATCAGGCCCGCCAGCAACAGCAGTCGCAGCGAGCCGTTGATGAAGCGCCGCGCGCCGGCCCAGTCTTCCTTGGCCGCCCGCTCGGCTACGAAATGCGTGATCGACGGGCCGACGCCCAAGTCCAGCATCCCGGCGTACCCGACAACCGTCAACATGAGCGCCCAGATGCCGTAGCCGGCTTGTCCGACGACCGAGATGGTGTAGGGGGTCAGGAGGTACGTGACCGCCACGTTGGCGACGATCGGCGTGACGTTGCTCAGGGCGCTCTTGAGCAATGCTGTCTGCTGTCCCGTCGCCGGCATCGACAACTCCGTAGCTACGACGCACAACCGGATGCCGGCCCGCGCGGCGCCTGCACAACAGTCGGGCATCTTGAGCCGGGCATGGCCCCTTGCGACGTTTGGGCTGTCCAGGGGGACGGCTGGGCGGCCTCCCGAGTGGCGCCGCCGTCAGTCATGCCGTCCGTCATCTCGCGTCTCTTCTCCGGCTCTGCTTCGGAGGGTATTGGTTGCCTGCGAGTCCGCTGCGGCATCGCTCGGCTCCCGCAAGCCCGTACTCTGCAGCGAAGCCGCGATTTCGCTTCTGTTCGGAGTCCCTTATGTTATCGGCTGCCAGGCACCCGTTCGACACGCATCTGGCCGCTGCGAACGGGCGGCGCTTACGAGGCGAATCCGCTCGTATACCAGTCGAGCGTCCTGCGCAGGCCGTCGTCGAGGCTGACCTGCGCTCGAAAGCCGAACAGGTCGGCTGCGCGGCGTGTGTCGAGGCGGCGCCGCGGCTGGCCGTCCGGCTTCGAGGGGTCCCAAACGATCTCGCCGTCGTAGCCGACAAGCCGCCGCAGCTTCTCCACGAGGTCGCGAATCGTGATGTCCTCGCCGACGCCGACGTAGACCGGCTCCGCCGCGTCGTAGCGCTGCGCAGCCAGGACGATCGCCCGGGCGCAGTGCTCGACGTACAGGAACTCCCGGCTCGCCGAGCCCGTCCCCCAGAGAGAGACGGACCGTGCCCCGCTGCGTCGGGCCTCGACGAACTTGCGGATGAGGGCCGGGATGACGTGGCTGGTCGCCGCGTCGAAGTTATCGCCGGGGCCGTAGAGGTTGACCGGAATTAGGTAGATGCCGTTGAGCCCGTATTGCTCGCGATAGGACTGGAGCATGATGAGCAGGGCCTTCTTGGCGATTCCGTAGGGCGCGTTGGTCTTTTCGGGATAGCCGTTCCAGAGGTCCGTCTCGCGAAAGGGGATCGGCGTGAACTCCGGGTACGCGCAGACCGTGCCGATCTGCACGAACTTCTTGAGGCCGCTCAACCGGGCCTGTTCGGTCAGGTGCAGGCCCATCGCCATGTTGGCATAGAAGAATCTCCCCGGGCGCTCCTGGTTGGCGCCGATCCCGCCGACCTCGGCGGCGCGATG
>CAZERK010000282.1:0-5285 GCA_964514515.1 uncultured Planctomycetaceae bacterium | reverse complement strand
CTCGCGCTCGCTCAGCGACGCCAACGGCGCGCGGCGCGGACCGGCGGACGCCGGCGGCGCGACGGGCGTCATCAAGGCGGCGCCGGCCTGGCCCAGCTCCTCCAGCACGTCGCGCAGGCACGTCACCAGTCGGGCGGCGCCGGACCGGATCAGATCGTGGCAGCCTTCGGTGGCGGGCCAATCGACGCGACCGGGAACGGCGAAGACCTCGCGATTGTACTCCGACGCCAACCGGGCGGAGATCAAGGCGCCGCTTCGGGCCGGGGCCTCGACCACCAGTACGCCCAGCGACAGGCCGACGATGATCCGGTTGCGCTGCGGGAAATTCTTCGGGTCCGGGACAATCTGCATGGGAAGCTCGCTGATGACCGCTCCGTGTTCGACGACCCGGGCCGCGAGCTCCGTCGATTCCGGCGGATAGAGGTGGCACAGGCCGCAGCCCAGGACGGCGATCGTCCGCCCGCCGGCCGCCAGGGCGCCTTGATGCGCGTGCGTGTCGATGCCGCGGGCCATGCCGGAGACGATGGTCATCCCGGCGTTGGCCGCCAGGGCCGCGAATCGCTCGGCCTGTTCACGACCGTAATGCGAGCATCGCCGCGTGCCCACGACCGCCAGGGCCAACGCATCCTGCCGCTGGATCGCGCCGCGGACGTACAGCACGGGCGGCGGGTCGGGGATCGAACGCAGGGCGACGGGATAGTCCTCGTCCGCCCGGCAGACGACGCGGACGCCGTGCTTGCGAGCCAACGCAATCTCGGCGGCGACGTCGATGCCGTCGCGATTCCGCGCAAGGTCCTCGGCGAGGCGAAGGCTGACGCGATCGACGGCGGCCATGCTCGTGACGCTGGCGCCGAGCACGCCGTCGATGTCGCCGAACCGTTCGAGCAGCCTCGCGAAACGAATCGGACCGATTTCGGGACAGAGGTGCAGCCGCAGGTACTTCTCTGCTACGAGCGAGATCGTCACGTCATCCGGCATGAGCCTATTCTGACACGCATCGGCGACGGCTTGCAAGCGCGCGTCGACTGGCCCCAGCTGCTTCGCGGCGACGACACGACTGCCGTGGGTTCGGCGGACCTGTTGAGGTTGATCAACCGCACGTCAACCGTGCGAAGTCTCGGCAGCGGCAGGGGCGAGACGGAACCTGGAACGGATGGGCGGTCTGGATGCAGAAACGGAGGGGTGGCCGCGCCGCAGGCGGCGTCAGGGATCGTCTGAAGTCACGCAGAATTGCTCGTCGATGATCAGCCGGCCGGGGATGCTCTCGTCGACTTCGTGCCAGTACTCGATCCGATCCTGACCGAGCCACCAGCACAGCTCCACCGTTCGGCCTTCAAGACGGCTGCGATAGTCCACGACGCCGCGCCGCCAATCCCGGATGCGGCAGCCGACGCCGGCCAACTCGTCGACCAACTCGCGAAGCCGTTCCAGCTCCGACTGATAGGCGCGGCGCGTCCGCTCGTGCGTCTCGACGGGCACGCTGGGCCGGCGAAAATGACACCGCTCCTCGAGCGAGCTGACCTTTCGGTGTTGCGAAACGATGTCGGCGACGACGCGCTTGACAAACGGCAGCGTCGCGTTGGCGTGTTCCAACGTGAACGCGCGAAGGTGACCGCGGCCCTGTTGGAGACACGGGGTTTTCGCCGGGCTGCCAACCTCCATGAGACGCTCTCTCCTGCCGCGGTGATCGGCGGGGTTGATGACTGCTATGCCCTTGGTCGAAGGTACCACCAGCCCGCAGGCAAGTCAATGCGATGGAGCGGTTTTCGTCGATGCGCGCAGCGTCGAATTCACGCCGCGCTGCGTGCGAGAAGTCGTCCGTTAATATGCCTTGTTGAATCGTGCATCGCTCGCAAACGAGAGGGCGTCGTCCGCAGTGCGCGGGCCAAGGCTGCACGATGAGCGGGCGTTACCGGACGCTTGCTGCGACGAGTCAGATTTTCGCAGCGCCATCCGCGGGCGTGTCGCGTGCATGCGTCGCGCGGGCACGCAGCGCGCATCGTCGCGGAGGAACGTCGCGCTGGAACTTGTCACCAACAAGCAACCTGCCGCCTGCGACGAAGACCGGCTTCGACGGGCGTCGCATCACGATTCGTCGTCGACAGGGCGAGAGGGCGAGGTCTTCCCTGGTGACGACCGCGCGCCGTCAGGCTCCGCGCCGTCATCGAGCGGCCGTGTCGGCGTGCCTTCCATCCTTCCGCCTCGCTCACCTCGGCGCAGGTGCGGACGCGGCGACGCGGCATCGTCTGCACCGGGACCTCGTCCGCGAGATTCGGGCGGCGCGAACCGCTGGCGGACCTTGCCGTTTCTGATGTCCTGCACCTGCTTGGCGACGATCTCGTCGATCCGGCTCCGCTCCTCGCCGAGCCGCTCGCGTTCGATCCGAAGCCGTTGCTGCTGTCGTTCTAGCCGCTCGGCGAATTCCCGCAGCCAGCCTTCCTGTCGGGCGAACCGCAAGTTGATCTGCTCACGAACCAGCGAGGCGATCTCCGTCTCCAATTCGCTTCGAGTCTCCGCGTTGCCCTTCTCCTGGCGGTAACGATGGCTGAGTTCGCGCAGCCGTTGCTCGATGCGGAACTCCTCGATGATCGTGTCCGCCAGCCGCGGATCGCGGTCTCGCAGATCGAGATACTCCATGACGACGGGCGCGATCCGGGCGATCGCATGCTCGAAGCGCTCGGGTCTTCGCTCTCGTGCCTCCTCCAGACGTCGGTGGTACTCCGGAAGCTTGTCGCGGAGAACCTCCATCACCGTCTCGATCATCTCCGGCGTCAACTCCGGCGGCGCAGGCTCGCCTCGCCCACGATCCTGCCCGCCCCCCCAACGACCACCGCCGCGCGACCAGCCACGGTCCTCGCGTCCCCGCGGGCGTCGCGGACGTTCAGGGCCAGTTTGCCTGCCGGCGTCTGCCGGACCGGGACCGAAGGAATCGTCGTCCGGCGGCTCTCCGTCGCGCAGCTTGCTTGGTCCTGACGGTGGGCGGCCGCCTTGCAGTTTGCCGGGACCGGGCGGCGGCAGCACGTCGCGAGCTTCGTCCGGCGGGAGCGGTGGTTCGTCCAACTCGTCGTCGAGCGGAGCGGGACCGGGCGATACTGTCTTGCCTTGGCCTTGGTTTCGGTCTCGGGCCTGGTCTTGTCCGGAGGCCGGTCGGCTCCAAACCGTCAGCCCGATCAGGCACAGCGGCACGGCAAGATGCGCCCAGGCTGATCTTGTTCTACTGCGATTCATGACAACACCTCGAATCGTCCCCTCGCTCGCGGCGAATCTTCAAAGGCGCCGGCGTCATCCGTCGGGCCGTTCGTCAGGGCGTCTTCCAATGCGTCGTACAGGCTGGCGCCGCCCGACGTGGACCAATCCTGTTCCAGCGACCAGTCCTCGAGTTCCGACAATCCGTCATCCAACCGAGCGAACCGCGTCGTTTCCTCCTCAGTCTGCGCGGACCATGTTTGAATCGCCACGGGCGCAAAGGCCGGCGGCGTGGACGTCGGCGTGTAGTTGCGCGAAGCCTGCCAGCCGACTGCCACGGCCAGCATGATGAGAGCCGCGGCAGCCAGTGCGCCCTGCCAATGCGCCCAACGTCGCCGCGACGCAACTGGCGTCTGCTGCATCACCGCGCATTCGCGGCGCACGGCCTGCTTGACGCGCCGCAGGGCGTCGGGCGACGGTCCTGGCGTCGCGAAACCGGCCAGCCACGACTCGGCCGCTTCGATCTCGTTCTCCATCTTCCGCATTTGTTCTTCAGACGGCTTCATCGCTGCACCATCTTCGTACGTTCGCCTGCGGGAGCGCCGAGCAGATCGCGAAGGTGCGTCAGCCCCCGATGGGCCCGCGCCAACGCCGTTCCCAACGGCATGCCCGTGAGCTCGGCGATTTTCCGGAAGGACAACTGCGAGAAGTGCCGCAGCATGATGACTTCTCGCTCGGCATCCGAGAGTTCCGCCAGCGCGGCGTGCATCGCGTCGACCTCCTCCGCTCGGAGTAGCGGGGCGTCTGCTGCTTCAGCTTCCGCGTTCGGGGAGGCTCCCAACCTCGGTTCTTCGCCTGACGATGGGCATCGATCCTTGTCGGCGGCTTCCGCCGCCAGGCTTCGTTCTTCGTCCACGGCGCGTGCCGTCAAGTTCTGACGTTCGTCGCTGGCGATCCTCGACCGCCTTGCCCCGCTGTCCGGGGCGGCCATTGCTGGGCTTTGTCCATCGTCTTCGGCGACCGTCATCGGGATCGCGACCTCCTTCGGGCCACGGCCGGCCCGGCGGATACGGTCCCGGACCAGATTCGTGGCGATGCGGAAAATCCAGCCTTCGAACCGTCCGTCGTGCTGATAGGCACCGATCGTCCGCACGACCCGGAGGAAGACCTCCTGCATCAAATCTTCCGCATCGTGCCGGGAGCCGGTCATGCGGAAGAGGAAGCCGAACAGTCGTCCTGCAAAGAGATCGACGAGTCGGTCAAAGGCGGTCGGATCACCGCTTTGGGCTCGGCAGATCAGTTCGGCGAACGGCTCATCCGTCATGCGTCATCATCCAGCTAAACGCCTCGGAGGGCGGATCATTGCCAGACGCCGTTTTGTACACGGCGGAGGTCCGAACCGCCGCCGAAAAAAGCCCGTACCGGTCGCTCGAAGGGCCGGATGGCCCGTCAGCGGGTTTATCGGAGCCTGTATACTGCGGTCGCGGGAGGGCGGCACGCGCCAACGGGCGGCAACCCCTCCTGCGCTGTTGAAATCGGGGTGGAGGATGGTCGTGGCTCAGCACGCGGCCATAGCAATCCGTGGCGGCAGGTCCGCCGCGGCGGATGGGCTGTCCTTCCGATGCCCCAGCCGAGCAAGAGCTCGGCCGCTGCCAGCCGGGAGCCGCGTGCAACCGTGAAACGCCGCAGCCAGGACGGGGCTGGTTCCGAACGTGCGATCGCTCTACGCAGAACGGATCTGGCTGCCGCGCGGAGGGCTTGATTCTGACGGGGACTTCCGTAGAATGGCTGGGCTGACTGTGACGTTTGGACCTTACCCGAGGTGTGCTATGCCCCGAGTTTGCTACTTCACCGGAAAGAAGACCCGAGCGGGACGCTCGTACGCCCATCGCGGCAAGGCCAAGTACCTGGGCGGCGTCGGTACGAAAGTCACCGGCATCAGCAAGCGGAAGTTCAAACCCAACATCCAGCGCGTCCGGGCGGTGATCAAGGGGAAGGTCTGCCGCATCAAGGTATCGACCAAGGCCATCCGCATGGGCCTCATCGTCAAGCCGATGAAGCGCACTTGGAAGCCCGAGCATCAGGCCGAGACGGCCTAG
>CAZERK010000281.1:0-5311 GCA_964514515.1 uncultured Planctomycetaceae bacterium | reverse complement strand
ATGGGGCGGCCACGGCCCGACAGGATGCGGCGTTTGATCCTGACAATCTGCTCATCCGGTTGACGCTGGCGGTGATCGAGGATGCGGCCGCCCCGCCGCCTTCAGAGCCGCAGCAGACTCCGGAGGCCCGCTTCGAGCGGATGAAGGCGACCGTCGAGTCGGATCGCCCTGCCGAGGCGCCGACCTTCTACAACGTCGAGTTCCTCAAGGTTTGGTACGAGGTGCTCGGCCGCTACATCCATCGTTCCGACACGGCCGCCTCGTTGGCGACGGCGATCCCGCGATATCTCATCCGCGACCAGTTCGAAGCTCTGCCTGTCCTCGAACGGCGGCTGACGGAGTTGGCCGACGAGTTGGAAGCGGCCGGACACGGCGACGCCGCCGCGACTTGCCGGCGCTGGTTCGGCCAGCTCATGCTTGGCCTGCTCGTTGACGAGACCGAAGCCGGCACGCGTCTGCTCTGCGCCGATCTGTTGGCGCGATCGCTCGAAGAGCGACTGCGGCAGGAACCGAGTTCGACCGCTCCCCATCGTACGTGTGGGTCAGCAGAAGATCCCGGCGCGGGCATAGCGGAGGCGCCACCGCGAGCCGGCAAAAACGCGGCCGTCGCGGCGAACTTGCGACGCCTGATCGGCGACTTCCATCGCGCCGTCGTCACCGCCCCGCCGGACGTTGCCGATCAGTCGTTTACGGCCCGGCCCTCCCTGGCGCCGACGGCCTATCGCAAGGCGTTCTACTCCCTCGCTACAGCTTGTTTGTGGTTCATCCTCGGCGCCGGCGCGACAGCCGTCCTCCTGCTCGTCGGGCTTGCTGCGATACTTGGGCTCCTGTATCGCGCGATTGCGGCCCGGCGCGGGGGCAGTTTGGACAAGTCGCCGACGGCGCCGGCCGATCGCGCCGCGCAGAGCAGCCAGGGCGCATCGCCCGACCGTGGCGCGTCGATCCGACGCGGTGCGGCCCCCTCGAATTCGGCAGCCGGATCGACGGGGGAAGACGCGGCCCGAAAGCGTGGCCGTTTGTCATCCGTTGCTGCGGCTGCCGCCGCGTTCGCGATCGCATTCCTGGGCTTGCCCGCGGGCCTTGCCGTCTACCTCGACGTGTTCGGACTGTACTCGCTCGCTTGGGCGCTGGTCGCCGGATCGGCCGTTCTGGTCGTGGGCGCCTTGCTCGTGGTCGTCCAGGCTTCGTCTTGGCGCACGCGATTCGACGCGAAAAGCGCGGACGCCGCGCCGCCGTCACGCCGTCGATGGGTCGTCGCGCTGCTGTTCTTGCTTACTATCGCAGCCTGTTTCGTACCGCCGCGCACGATCGCGAGGTGGGCGAGGCCGTTGGAGTTGGCCGAGTTGCTGCCTTGGGTGATCGGCTTGTGCGCCTTGGCCTGTACGATCCTGGCGATCGCGGTCGCGCCGGCGAGCTTGCGGCGCATCGCGGCGTCCGCCGCCCGAACGTGGTTCCTGGCCGTTGCGCTCGCGCTCGTCGCGCTGGTCTACCATCGCTCGGCCGACCGGCAATACGAGCAGGTCGTGACGCGCTGCCAGTTCGACGAAGTCGCCGCCCGCTTGGGCCCCGATTGGCAGGACCGTTACCTCCGCGCCGCCTTCGACGCCTGCGACGTCAGCAAACCATGAACGCCCAAGTCCTCAGCATCGGTACGGAACTCACGCTCGGCCAGACGGTGGACACGAACGCGGCCTGGCTGGCTCAACGTCTCGCCGCCGTCGGCATCGATTGCGGCCTGCACGTGACCGTCCCGGACGATCGTCCGGCGATTGCCCGTGCCATCCGCACGGCATCGGCCGAAGCCGCGCTCGTTCTCGTCTCGGGCGGCCTGGGACCGACGGCCGACGATCTGACGCGCGACGCCCTGGCCGACGCGATGGGCGTCGAGCTGCGGCTTGACGCGAACAGCCTGGAGCGAGTCGAGGACTTCTTCCGGCGTCGCGGCCGGACCATGCGGGAATCCAACCGCAGCCAGGCGATGGTCCCGATCGGTGCGCAGCCCATCGAGAACACGTGCGGCACGGCCCCCGGCCTGCAAGCGCGCGTCGGCGGCGCCGACGTGTTCGTCATGCCCGGCGTGCCGTTCGAGATGAAGGTCATGTTCGAACGGACGATCGAGCCGATCCTCGTCGCTCGGGCCGGCGGGGCCGTCATCGTTCAGCGCACGCTGCACACGTTCGGAATGCCGGAATCGCAATTGGGCGAGCAGATCGCCGACCTGATGCGCCGCGACCGGAACCCGACCGTCGGCACGAGCGCGGCGGACTTGGTCATCTCGATTCGCGTCAACGCCAAGGCCGAGACGGCTGAGGCGGCCGGCCGGCTCGCCGAGGCGGACGTTGGGGAGTTGCGACGCCGCCTGGGCGACGTCGTGTTCGGCGAGGACGGCCAGACGCTCGCCGACGCCGTGGCCGCGCGGCTGATCCAACGCCGCCAGACCGTCTCGACCGCCGAATCATGCACGGGCGGGCTGATCGCCAAGCGCCTGACCGACGTTCCCGGTTCGAGCGCCTATTTCGTGCAGGGCTTCATCACCTACGCAAACGAGGCAAAGCACCGGCTCCTGGGTATTCCGTCCGAGCTGATCGAAACGCACGGCGCCGTCAGCCCGCAGGTCGCCGAGGCGATGGCCGCGAACTGCCGCCGCGTTTCGGAAACCGACTACGCCCTTGCCGCGACCGGCATCGCCGGCCCTTCCGGCGGCTCGCCGGACAAGCCCGTCGGTTTGGTGTTCGTCGCGCTCGCCGACGCCGACGGCGTCACGGTCAAGGAACTCCGCCTGGGGGACAACCTGTCTCGCTCGCGAATCCGCGACCGCACGGCGAAGATTGCCCTGAACCTCCTCCGCCTGCGGCTGACATAGCAGACCGCGCAGCAACGGTTGCATGCGGCCAAGTCCGTACGTACAATAAGGTGAGTCTGGATAAGGTTAGGGTAGCATTCCGATGCTGAGGGCGCTTCATGCCTGAACCATCGACCATCTGGACGCTGGGCCACGGCACATGCACCGCTGACGAGTTCTGCGACTTGTTGACGGGCTGCTTCATCGACACCTTGGTCGATGTTCGGAGCAATCCCTACAGCCGCTACGTGCCGAACGCGAATCGGGAAAATCTGGACGTCCTGCTCGCTCGTCACGGAATCCAGTACGTATTCATGGGTAAGGAGCTTGGCGGCAAGCCTCAAGATCCGGCCTTGCTTGGGCCGGATGGCGAACCGGATTACGGCAAGATCGAGCAGACGGAGGCCTATCGCGCGGGGAGTGACCGGCTCATCGACCTCGCCCATGCGGGCAGGACCTGCATCCTTTGCTCCGAAGAAGACCCGGCGCGTTGTCATCGGGGGCTGTTGGTCGCCGAGTCTCTCGCCGAGCGGGGCCTTGAGGTCCTCCACATACGCCGCGATGGGAGCATCGAGCAGCACGAGGACATGACCCGGCGCCGCACGGGCGGGCAGTTGATGCTGTTTTGAGTAACTTCTCCCAATCGGAGCCGCGACCGTAAGGGAGCGGGCCTCGTGCCAGACATAGTGACCGCTCCCTCATCCCGATCCATCGAGATAGCTCTGTTCAGGCGCGCCATGCAGGGCGGAATGTAGCGAGCTTGCGATTGCCCTTGGCCAAAGCTCAAAGTGGTTGAGCACGACTCAAGGTTGCACGCGGTCCATCTTTCTCTACAATGGAGCCGGTCTGGTGAATGGTAGGGGTTCTTTATGGACGAACCAATCAAGGATGATGCCACATCAGAGACTCCGCCCGCAGGAGACTCCGAGTCCCCTTCTGAGAAGCTGATGATATCGGAGGACCTCCCAATTGAACTCGATCCCTACTACAAAACCGACGAGCCCAATGACCCCATCGTTCTGTACGACGATCAAGCTGAAGTCGTGTACAAAGGAGATGCTTCGAAGAAACGCGCGACGATCCGCTTCGTGTGGCTCCCGAGTCCGCGCATCGAGATCAATGTCGAACACTGCTGGGCAAACTTGTTCGGGCAGAATCCTCCCAATCCTCCCACTGTGACTCTCAAGGACGGCAGCGCACCATTGCGCATCATCTGGACCAACATGCGGATATCCGCAGACAAGAACACACAGCCGTTCTCGATCAGTGGAATTCTAGAGCAGCCTCCTTCTGACAACGAAGGGGTGGATATTCATCGATTGTACTTTCACATTGCCAATGGCCCGTCCTTTATAGGCAGCCCCATCCGAGACGAAGCTGGCAAATCCTTTGCCACGGCGAGGGCGAAACTGAACGCGCCACCCTGGCGGGTTGTACTTGATATGACCTCTCAGATGCGTGGCGAGTCTGCCGAAAAGCTCAAGAGATCAGGAGGCTACGGAATCACACACGTTGGATCGATCGAGCGAGAGGACGCCTCCCAGTTTCGGATGGCGGATGTTGAATCGCTGCTCGACTCGATTGGCTGGATGCTCTCGTTTTGCCGTGGAGCACGGACCTTTCCGCTGCTCTTGGTCGGCCGTAATGATCGCGGTGAGGAGGTCCTTACGTCATGGCGATGCGAAGACGTCGCGCCAATGTCCTGCTCAACGACAACCTGGTTCTACGAACAGTCCGTGGAGGGCTTCACGATTCTGCCACGGCTTCGAGGGCGTCTTGAGGATGGGATGTGGGGCGAAGCCGTGCGTCATGCCATGCATTGGTATCTCATCTGCAACAACCCACGTGACACGAGCATCGAAGGCGCCATCGTACTCCAACAGGCAGCATTCGAAGTCCTTGCATGGACGCTGCTTGTTGAGGACAGGCGTGTTCTCAGCGAGGACGGCGCGCAGAAGCTCCCGGCTTCGGACGTGCTGCGCCTGTTGCTATCCCACTGCGGAATTCAATTGCCAATTCCTGATGGTCTCGGATGGTTGTCAGCAATTGCCCCAAAGAACATCTGGCCTGATGGCCCTTCAGCAACGACTCGGATACGGAATGCAATCGTGCATGCCAAACCGAAGAAGCAAGGAGTATTGACGAAATCCACGGACGCCCTGCCAGATGCGTGGCAACTTGGTCAGACGTATCTTGAGCTTGTGCTACTGTGGCTGTTCGATTACCAGGGCAAGTACGTGAACCGCCTGCGAAGGGGTGTAAGGTACGATGAAGCCGTTGAGAACGTGCCGTGGGTATCAGGACCAGCTGCAAAAGGAAGTTAGGCCGATAGGTCAAGGAGCCTCCAATGCCTAGCGCGGCAACATCGCGCGTTCCGCAAGTCGCCGTGATCGGGTCCAGCGAGGCCGACGCCCCCGCGCTGGATGTCGCCGAACAGGTCGGGGCTATCGTCGCCCGACTCGGAGCTGC
>CAZERK010000280.1:0-5317 GCA_964514515.1 uncultured Planctomycetaceae bacterium | reverse complement strand
GCGACCGTTCATGCGCCGGCACTCACGAACTCGCACACGCAGCCGGCAGCCTCCATCGTGAACTCTTCGGCCATGACCTGACAAAGCTCCTCGCGCGCCCAATCGTCATTCTCCGTCAGCACGCGCATGAGGGCCAACTCTGCGGCGTCGGAGATGAGCGTGTCGATCGGCAACTCGCCGCAGTCTGGGACGAAGCCCAGAAGGGCGTTCAGGCACTCGAACTCCATGTGGATCCAATCAACCAAGTTGACTCGCACGAAGAGTTCGGCGTCATGATCGGCGGCGGTGGCAGCTTTCTGCATCAGCGTGTATGACAACGGAGGCGTTCCCAGCAGGGGCACAGCGCGGATCATCGCACCGTACGTCTCGATGTCCTCCGAGCCAACCCGGACCCATCCGGACGCGGACTCGTCGAAATCACCGGCAACGATGTCCGAGAAGGTCCCAATGATGTCGGGTTCGAAAAACCCGCCGGACGGCCATAGGAAATGCGTGGGCTCATCGCCGCCGGCCTTGATAGCGACCCATCGGTGCTTCGTGTTCTCGAATTGGTAGTACGAGTATGAGATGCAGTCTACGTCGACGCCCGTTCCTAATTCGGCCTGCTCCCCGAGTTCCAGCGACCGACTTCGAAGCTTGTCCGCGGCGCGGGGGCGGGCATTGGCATCGGCTGCCTGGTCTGCCAGGAAATAGCCGACGGCCCGGCGCGAGTTGTATTTCGAAAGCTCGGCGTCTCCCATCGCCGGGTGATACAGATAGGCCTGTCCGTCCTTGATGACGCCGACAAGCGTTTGCTCGGGGAGCGGTGCGTTGTCGGTGTACTCGACGCCTCCGACGAGGATCGTCGCCCCAGGCGCCACGACGCGCCCCGAACCAAAGACGACATCTCCTTGCGGGACCGGGAGCGGCGTGGGACTTGGCACGCTGTTCTGCGGTCCGCAGCCGCCTCCAAGTAAGCTCGTGGCGAGAAGGACGAGCATCGTCCGCAGAAACGCTGGCTTCATATCCGCTGCTCCCTGACCCGGGGCGACCGGCCGCGCTCGGTCGGCGGCAGCCCAAAGCGATCTGATCTGGACCTCAAAATCTGATTATACGGAGATTGCCCCAGGTACCCAAGCCTCTGGCGCGGCCGGAGGTCGCCGGACTCTGTGCGCGGCGCTAGCCAAGCCGAATGCCGTGATTGGCAGTCGCCCCGAGACAAGCATCCACCAACTCTGACTTGGCGCGATTCCGCAGCCTATCGAGGCCCTGAAGCCGTTCCCTTGTACGCGGCCGCTTTGTTTCTGTTGACTGGCGGACTCGGTCCCAGATTCCACGATGTCGATGGTGCCCGTTGTCCGAGAATATCGGTACCGGCAACGTAGCCGAACGCCATGTCGAGGGCGGCGGCTTCTGGAGCTCGCCGACGGCGCCCACGTCTCACGAGCGTTTGCCTCGCATCGGGCCTCAAGGGCGCTCGGCCGAATGGCCGTTCAACAGACGGGCTGGATGATCGCGGACACGGAGTCGGAGATCGCTTCCGGGAAGGACCGATTCGCCGCTCGGCCAGGTGAGCCGGACTCGGAGTTTCTTGGACTTACCGGTCTGCTTATTGTATGATGCGGTTTCCTGAGCGAGCCTTTTTGGGACGAGCCGGCTTCACGGCCAGGGCGGCGTCGAGGCGAGTTGCGACGCGCCTTGTCATTCCCTGGGGAGGGAACTAGCCGGCGGCTCACCGTCCTGCATTCCACGCACTAGGATTGAGCTTCAGCTTCCGAGGAGAACAAAACATGATCCTGCGCAGGGTGAGTAGGCTACTCGGTACATGCCTCATCGTGGCGACGCTGGTCAGCGGCGCGGCGGCGGCGGATGACTCATGGATCAGCGCGTCACCGGGTGGTTCGGTGTCGCTCAAGGCTTCGACGCAGCCGCAGGCGCCGGGCATTCTCGTCAACCGGTCCGACACGACCGGCCTGAGCCTGGCGTTCGAGCTGCCGGGGCTCGCGGCGGGTCCAAGGTCAACCCTGGGGGGGCAATTCACGGAGCTAACCTGGCCGGGCGCCTCGTTCGCGGGCGAAATAGGCGAACCACGTGTTCCTATCGAGCAGCGGCTTTTTGTGGCGCCGGCCGGCACGACTCCCGTGCTGACCGTCACCGCCAAGACTGCGACCATCGTCACGTCGGCGGAGACGGGCACGGCGTTGAGACTCGTTCCCGTGCAGCCGCCGATCCCCAAGATTCCCGGCGCCGCGGAGAACGCCAAGTTCGCGTACAGCGAGGCGGCGTACGCCAAGGACGCGGACGTGCCCGCTGAGCGCGCCTTCATCGAGGACGTGGGGACGTTCCGCGGCCGGCACGTCTATCGCCTGACGGTTTGCCCCGTGGCGTACAACGCCGCGAAGCAGACGGTCACGTTGTGGCGGAACCTGTCGGTGGACGTTCGGTTTGAGGGAACGCCGCGGCTGCAGAGCAGCCTCCGCGCGCCGGCCGGCCTGCGCTCCGCCGTGCTGAATCCCGAGTTGATTTCGGCCGGGGCCCGCGGCCAGCGAGACGGCGGCAACTACCTGATCATCGTTACCCAGGCACTTCAATCGAGCATCACGCCTTTTGCCAACTACAAGCAGGGGCAGGGGTATGCCGTCAGCACGTACGTGGTGGCGCCGGGCACGACCAACACGGCGATCAAGACCTACATCCAGAGCCTCTGGGGAGGTCCCAGCGCTCCGGATTACATCCTGCTGGTGGGGGATACCGACACGATCCCGCACTGGAGTGGCGGTGGCGACGGCAGTCCCTCCACCGACCTGAATTACGCTTGCATGGACGGCACGAGCGATTGGCACCCGGACATCCCGATCGGCCGATTCCCCGCTCGGACGCCGACGCACGTCGCCGACATCATTGAGAAGACGATGGATATCGAGTCCGGCAACTGGGCCGATCCCGACTACGCCCAGCGGGCGGTGTTCATGGCCTCCGAGGACAACTACACCGTCAGCGAGGGGACGCACAACTACGTCATCAGCACGTACATGACGCCGCACGAGATCGCGTCCGACAAGCTGTACTGCCATACGTACAACGCGACGACGCAGCAGGTGCGAGACGCCTTCAACGGCGGCCGCGTCTATGGCATCTACTCCGGCCACGGCGGCACCACCAGTTGGGCCGACGGCCCGCCGTTTGGGCAGAGCGACGTTCGCGGTCTGTTCAACTATCAGATGTACGCCTTCGTGTGCAGTTTCGCGTGCGTTACCGGCACGTATACGGCGGAAGAGTGCTTCACCGAAACGTGGATTCGTGAGTCCGACAAGGGCGCCGCGGCCATCTACGGTTCCTCCGTCAATAGCTACTGGACCGAGGACGACTGGCTGGAGCGCGATCTGTTCGACACCCTCTACGACGCGGAAGAGCCCATCCGAGAGGTCAGCCCCGCGTGGCAGGCGGCGCTCGTTCGCTACCTGTTGCACAACGGCGACGAAGGCACGACGCGTCGGTATTATGAGATGTATAACCTGATGGGCGACCCGAGCCTTTGGATTCCGGAGCCGGGCGGCGGACACGATCTCCGCGTCGTTCCCAGCACCGACCTGCAGACCGAAGGCATGGCCGGCGGGCCGTTCGATCCCAACGGCAAGTCGTACACGCTGACCAACAACGGCGACGTCCCGATGAGCTACTCAGTCTCCACGACGGCGACCTGGGTCGACGTGACCAACGCGACCGGCACGATTCCGGCCGGCGGAAACACGCTCGTGGACGTCTCGATCAACAGCGAGGCCGACGGCTTCCCGAACGGCCATTACGAGGCGGTCGTCAACTTCGTGAACGAGACCAACCACGACGGCGACACGCCCCGCCTCGTGATCCTGGACGTGGGCCGGACGCTCATCAGCGTGGAGCCGTCGTATGGTGTGGAGACCGGCGGTCCGGTCGGCGGCCCGTTCAACGGCGCCGTCACGTACACCGTGACGAGCCTGCGGCCGACGCCCGTGACGGTCGAAGTCGCGGCCGTGCAGGATTGGATCAGCCTCAACGGCGGAACGACTCCGTTGAGCTTCGTGCTCAGCGGAACGGGTGATACCGCCAACGTCGTGGTCGGCATCTCCGACGCAGCAAACGCGCTGGAAGTCGGCGTCTACAACGGCACGGTCGATTTCGTGAACGCCACGAGCGGGGAAGGCACGACCAACCGCCCCGTGTACCTCGAGGTGGGCCGCGTGCTCTACACGCCGACCGACGTGCCGCAGTCGATCACGGACTACTCGACGATCACCAGCCACATTGAAGTCACCGACGCCTACTGCGTCGGCGACGTGAACGTGGACGTCGATATCACGCATACGTACATCGGCGACCTGGTCGTCGAGTTGACCTCGCCGTCGGGCGTAACCGTCCGCCTGCACAACCGCAGCGGCGGCACGACGGACAACCTCGTCTGCACGTATGACGAACAGGGCGGCACGTTGCCGGACGGCCCCGGCTCGCTGTCGGACTTCAATTACGCCGGCGTGACCGGCACGTGGACGCTCACCGTTCACGACGAAGCCGGCGGCGACACGGGCACGCTCAACGATTGGGCCTTGCGGATCGTCCCGCTTGGCGAGAGTTGTCCGCCCATCGCCCACGACGTGGACGTCACGGTGGAGGCGATCATCCCGTCGAGCATCACGCTGGACGCGGAGTCCATCGAGGGCGAACCGCTCGATTACATCATCCTGTCGCTGCCGACGCACGGCACGCTGGCTGATCCCAGCGGCGGCGCGATCACGACGACGCCCTACGCGCTGCTGGCCAACGGGGACGCCGTGACGTACGACCCGAACGGCATCTATCAGGGGCCGGACGCGTTTACGTACAAGGCCAACGACGGCCAAGATTCCAACGTGGCGAACGTGAGCATCGTCGTCGGCGGCCCGCAGGTGGTCCAGGCGTTCAACATGGACGCCAACCCGGGTTGGACGACGCAAGGGCTCTGGGCCTGGGGTCATCCGACCGGCCAAGCCGGCGATCCGTCGAACGGCTACACCGGCGCAAACGTGTGCGGCTACAACCTCAACGGCGCGTACACGAACGGGATGCCGGAGTATCATCTGACCAGCACGGCCATCGATTGCACGGACGTGACCGACGTTGCGGTCAAGTTCCGCCGCTGGCTGGGCGTGGAGAGCTCGAACTACGACCATGCCAAGTTCTCGATCAGCACGAACGGCACGACGTGGACGACGGTCTGGGAACATTCCGGGGCCACGATGACCGAGACGGCTTGGTCGCTGCAGAGCTATGACATCTCGGCTTATGCCGACAACCACGCGACGCTCTTCCTGCGGTGGACCAT
>CAZERK010000279.1:0-5336 GCA_964514515.1 uncultured Planctomycetaceae bacterium | reverse complement strand
AGAAGGGCCCACGCCGGGCGGCGTCATGGACGGTCGCCCTCGCCGCGCTGAGCGGCTTGTTGGTCGGCTGCCCGCCCCCGGCGACGACGCAGCCGGCACAGAACGTCCCGACTGCGACCGGCGCTCAAGCGGAGGCCGTCGTTGCGAACACGGAGCCGCCGGTCGACTTGAGCGGCCTGCCGGGCAAGGTCCATTACGTCCAGCCGAACGACACGCTCTACAGCCTTGCGGAGCGGTACTACGGGCACGGCAAGTACTATCGCAAGATTCTGATGGCTAATAAGAACCGCATCACCGATCCGAAGCAACTGCCCGTCGGCCTCAAGCTGATCATCCCGCCATGACGTCGACCGACGCGCCACGTCTGCTGCTGACCGACGCCGTTCAATACCTGCCGGGCGTGGGGCCGCACCGCGCCCAGGCGCTCGCCAAGCTCGGCATCTCGACGGTCGGCGACTTGCTCGAGTACCTGCCGATCCGCCACGAGCGGCACGAGGAACGGGCAGTCGAGAACCTTGACGTGGGCATGATCGCGACGGTCGTCGGCGAGCTGCGCAGCGTGAGCTCGCGATGGGGTCGACAGGGCACGACGATCTCGGCGAAGCTCGCGGACAACACGGGCACGTGCAGTCTCTGCTGGTTCAACGCCGGCTGGATGCGAGGGCGCTTGGAGCGCGGCATGATCCTACGAGCGACCGGCCGCGTCGTCGAGTTCCGCGACCGTCCGCAGTTGGTCAATCCGCGGTACGAGGTCTTGGGACCCGATGCCGAGCCGGTCGACGAATCCGCTCCGCCGCGGTTCGAGGGCGTCTATCCAGCTTCCGCCGAGATGCCCAGCCGCGCGATCGGCCGAATCATCGCCGCGAACCTCGACGGCTTGCTGCCGCTCGTGCAGGAATTCTGTCCGTCGGACGTGCTCGAGCGGCACGGGCTGCGGCCGCGCCGTTGGGCGCTGTCCGTCATCCATCGGCCCCGGCAGGAGGAGGAGGTTGAACAGGCGCGGCGCCGGTTGGCGTACGACGAGCTGCTGCTGATGCAGTTGGCGGTGTCGTTGTCGCGGCACAACCGCCGCGCGGGTCCGCCAGCCCAGGCGCTGCCATGCAGCGACGAGATCGACCGGAGAATCCGACGCCGTTTTCCCTTCGCGTTGACGGCGGCCCAGGACGCGGCCGTGCGCTGCATTCTGGCGGACCTGTCGCAGACCCGGCCCATGAACCGGCTGCTTCAAGGCGACGTCGGTTGCGGAAAGACTGTCGTGGCTTTGTACGCAGCCCTCGTCGCCGTGGCCCATCGGTTTCAAGCGGCGATCATGGCGCCGACGGAACTGCTGGCGGAGCAGCATTTTCGAGCCGTCGGCCGGTACCTGGCGAACAGTCGCGTGCGTTTCAAGCTGCTGGTCGGGGGACTGCCGGCCCGCGAACGGGCGGACGCGCTTCGCCGGATTGAAGCCGGGGAGCTGGATATCGTCGTCGGGACGCACGCGTTGATTCAGCAGGACGTGCGTTTCGCCCGCCTGGGGCTCGTCGTCGTGGACGAGCAGCACCGTTTCGGCGTTCGCCAACGGGCCGACATCCGCAGCAAGGGGCCTGCCCCGCACTATCTGGTGATGACCGCGACGCCGATCCCGCGGACCTTGGCGATGACCGTGTTCGGCGATCTCGACGTCACGACGATCGACGAGCTGCCGCCCGGCCGGGCCGGCATCCAGACGCGCCTCGCCGGACCGCAGCGGCACAAGAGCGCCTGGCAGTTCGTCCGTTCGAGGCTGGCGGCGGGCGAACAGGCCTACGTCGTCTATCCGTTGATCGACGAGTCCGACAAGCTCGAGCTGCGAGCGGCCGCGACGGAGTATCGGCGCCTGAGCGAGTCGGTCTTCGAGGGCTTCACCGTGGGGCTGTTGCACGGACGCATGAAGCCCGCCGAACGGGAACAGGTCATGGCCGACTTCGTGGCCGGCCGCACCGCCGTTCTGGTCTCGACGACCGTGATCGAGGTGGGGATCGACGTGCCCAACGCGACGTGCATGGTGATCGAGCACGCGGACCGGTTCGGACTGTCGCAGTTGCACCAACTGCGGGGGCGCGTCGGACGGGGCGCCAAGGGCGGCTATTGTTGGCTGCTGACGGATTCGCCTCGCGGCGAGGACAACGAGCGACTGACCGTCCTCGTCGAGACGACGGACGGCTTTCGCATCGCGGACGAGGATTTGCGGCTCCGCGGGCCGGGCGAGATGCTCGGGACGCGACAACACGGGCTGCCGGAGCTGCACGTCGCCGACCTGCTGCGAGACACGGACTTGCTGCGCATGGCCCAGCAGGACGCCGGCGAGATCGTCGGCGCCGACCCCCAACTCCGCCACGCCTCGCACCAACTGCTGCGCGCCCTGCTGCTTTCGAAGTACAAGGACACGATCACGCTGCTCGACGTGGGGTAACGCTCCGTCGACTTCCCGCTCAAACGAAGCGACCCCGTCGCCGGGACGGGGTCGCTTCGATCACGCACAAGTTGAGTTGCAGTCGTCGGGGCTGGCGAGTAAGCCGCCGGTTTGGGCTGCTGCGCTACGGGCCCGTCGTGAACCGCCAGACGAGACCCTGGGTCGTGCCCGCGGCGTTCACGGCGTCAATTCGCCAGTAGTACATCGTGTTGTGAGCCAGCGTGCCGGGCGCGAACGTCCGATTGCCGCTGCCCTGGTTGCCCTGGTAGGCGGCCGGATCGCCGCTTGCAACGTCGGCCTCCGTCGCGCTGAAGTACACGTCGTAGCTCGTCGCTCGGTTTGCGGCGGCCCAACTCAGGCTGACTGTTACCGACTGACCGGTCGCGCCGTTGGCGGGCGACGGCGAGCCGACCTGCTCCGGCGGCCGCAGCGAGCGGAATCGCCAGACGTCGCCCTTCGTAACGACCGACGTATCCGCGGCGACTTCGTCAACGCGCCAGTAGTACCAGGTATGGCCGGTCAGCCCGCCGGGATCGAACGTCGTGCCGCCCTGGTTGCCCTGGTACTCCGCATCCGCCGTCGTGGCGTTGGTCACGGCGGTCAGGTTCGTCCCGAGGTACACGTCGTGCGTGACCGCACCGCTGCCCGCGGTCCATAGCAGGAACGCATCCAACTCCACGTCGATAGCGAAGTCGGCTGGGTTGGGGCTAGCGGCCTTGCCCGGGCCCGTCTGGAAGGACCAGATTTCGCCCTTCGTGGTGCCGTCGGCGGTGACGGAATCGATTCGCCAGAAATAGCTCGTTGCGCCCGTCAGGATGCCGAGGTTGTAGCTCGTGCCCGCTTGGTTGCCCTTGAACTGCGGGCTCGTTCGGCTCGCCTCATCGACGGCCGTGGAGCTCGTGCCGAAGTACACGTCGTGGCTCGTCGCTCCGGCGCCGGCCGTCCACGCCAGGACCGCGCCGGTCACCGCCACGGCGGCTTCGCCGTCGGCCGGGTCCGGATCCGTCGCCTGTCCGGCGCCGGTCGTGAACTGCCAGACCTCGCCCGGCGTCTTGCCGTTGCCGGGACCGCCGACTTCGTCGACGCGCCAGTAATAAACGGTGTTGGGGGCCAGCGTATCCGGCTCGTACGTCGCGCTGGTCCGATTGCCCTTGTAGATGCCCGGCGTCGCCGTCGTCGCGTTCTGCACGTCGGCCTCCACCGTGCCCAGATAGATGTCGTGCGACGCGGCGCCGTCGCCGGCCGTCCACGTCAGTTCTGTATTGACATCGATGCCGACGTCCTCATCCTCAGGCGTCGGGTCGATCGCCCGGGCCGGAACGGTCATGAAGTTCCAAACCGGACCTACGGTCTTGCCACCCGGCGAGACCTCGTCGATTCGCCAGTAGTAGGTCGTGTTGCCTTCGAGATCATCCGCGCCGAACGGATCAAACGTCGCTGCGGCCTGGTTCCCCTTGAACTCCGCGCTGGCGATCGTCGCGCTCGATACGGCGTCCGCGTCCGTGCCGAGATACACGTCGTGCGATGCGGCGCCCGAGCCGGCAATCCAGGCCAGCACGGCATCCAATGCCACGCCGTGGGCGCCGCTGGCCGGCGTCGGCGGGTTCTGAACGACCTGCGGCAACGCGGCGCCGCGGAACTTCAGGCCCAGGCCTTGCGTGATGCCGCCCGGGCCTACCGCGTCGATTCGCCAGAAGTACTGCGTGTCCGGGAGGAAGTCGGCCGGATCGTAGACTCTCGGCATCGCCGGATAGCGCCCTTTGAAGGCGTTGGTTCGTCCGTTCACGACGTCGCTCTCGTTCGTGCTGAGATACACGTCGTAGCCGGTCACCGTGCCGGCGCCCGCGCTGATGTTCCATTCCAGATTCGTGTTGTAGGCCGCGTTGGCGGCGTTGTCCGCGGGGACGACGGGCGTCGTCACCTGCGGCGGAGGCAACGCGGTGCGGAAGCTCAGGACGGCGCCGGTGCTCGTGCCGCCCGGGCCTCGCGTATCGATTCGCCAGTAGTAGAGCGTGTCGCCGAGCATCCCCGGCGGGTTGAAGCTCTTGGATGTCTGATAGCCCTTGTATTCAAGGCTGCCGTGCCCGGCGTGCTCGACGGCATCCGGATCGATGCCGAAGTACACGTCGAACCCGGTGACGCTGGGCGCCGCCGTCCAGTACAAGAGCGTCTCAACGGGGACGTTGTTCTCGCTGTCTGCTGGTACGAAGTTGGCTGCCAGGGTCGGAGCCGCGGCGGTCGTGAAGCTGAGCACGGCGCCCTGCGTCACGCCGTAGTTGTTGCGACCGTCGATCCGCCAGTAGTAGGTCGTCGAGGGATCCAGTCCGCCCGGCGCGTGCGACAGCGTCGTGATCGTGGCGAGGTACTCCTCGCTGTTCACGTCGGCGGCCGCCACGTCGTCCTCCGTCGTCCCCAGATACACGTCGTAACTCGAAGCGCGATCCGCGGCGGTCCAGGTCAAGGCGACGTCGACGGAGACGTTGCCTGCGCCGTCCACGGGATATCGTTCGTCGATGGCGGCTGGCAGGTCCTCGGCCGTCGGATCCGGACCGGGCGCCCCGCTCTCCACGACGTGGGCCGAGCCGTTGATTTGGGCGACGAGGCCGCCGGCGTCGAAGACGTACGCCACGACTTCGTAGGTTCCCGTCGCGGCGTACACGTGCGTCGCCGTAGCACGACCGGCCGGTCCTTCCACGAAGCCTGAGCCGTCACCGAAGACCCAGTTGATTTTGTCGACCAGCGCCGGTTTCGTCACGGCCCCTTCGACGCTGAAGGCAACGGTGTACTCGGGCTGCTCGAAAAGCTGCACGGCGGTGATCCGCGCGAACGGCAAGGCCGCCAGGCCTCCGCCCATGAGCTCGCAACCGGCCAGAAAGGCCGCGATCGGCGCCAAGCAAACCAA
>CAZERK010000278.1:0-5341 GCA_964514515.1 uncultured Planctomycetaceae bacterium | reverse complement strand
GCAGAATACCCATCGGCCCCTGCGTCGCGTGCATGCGGTCGGCCAACTCAATCCGGGCGCAGGTCGCGTCGATGATCCACTTCGGAGCGCGGCAGACGGCGTAGAGCACGGGGCCGAGCAATAGGGCCGCTTTGCCCGCCGCCGTCGGGGCGCGCTTGACCAACAGCCCCACCAAAAACGCCGCCACGATGCCCGGCGAGATGAATCCCCAAATCTCCTGGATGTAGCGGAAGACGCCTTGGAAGCCGCTGATCACCGGCGCCCACGCGCAGGCGACAAGGACGATTCCCGCGGGGGCGATGCGGCCGATAGTCACCTGCTGCCGAGGCGTGGCGTTGCGCCGGACGTACTTCGTGTAGAGGTCGAGCGTGAAGATCGTGGACGCCGAATTGAGCCCTGAGTTGAACGAACTCATGACCGCGCCGGCCAGCGCGGCCAGCATCACGCCGCGCAGCAGCGACGGCATGATCCGGGCGATCATGTGCGGATAGGCGAGTTCGCCGGCCTTGTCGAGGTCGCCGCCGGCCTTTGCCAGCACCTCGTCGCCGAACATCTGGAACGCCATGATGCCGGGCAGGACGATGATGAACGGAATGAGGAGCTTGAAGAAACAGGCCAGGTAGATGCCCTTCTGCCCCTGTGCCAGGCTCTTGGCGCCAAGCGTTCGCTGGGTAATGAACTGGTTGAGACCCCAGTAGAACAGGTTGGGAATCCACAGTCCGCCCACGAACACGGCCAGCCAGGGCACATCCGGGTCATTCCAGGGCAGAACGACGTGGAGCTTGTCGGCGTTCGCCTCCGTGAATCGGCGCCATCCTTCGATGCTGCTGCCGCCGCTGACGCCCCCGCCGTCGACCAAGGCGCCGCCGCCGGTCAGCTTGAGACCAAAGTACAGGACGATCGCGCCGCCGAGCAGCAGGGCCCCGCCTTGCAGGAGGTCGGACCAGACGACTGCCTTCAGGCCGCCGTAGATGGTGTAGACCGCGGCGATGATGCCGATGCCCCAGATGCCCGCGATCGTGGCCCATTTGATGGCCGCGTCCGGGGCCATGCCGCAACGGTCGACCAGCATCTGCGGGAAGTCGAAGACGCCGTTGAGGCCCTTCGCGCCGCTGTACAACACCGTCGCCAGGAAGACGATGATGTAGGCCAGCAACAGATAGGCGGCCATGAGGGTACGCGTGGCCGAGTCGTAGCGATACTCGAGGAACTCCGGCATGGTGTAGATGCCGACCCGGAGGACCTTCGGCAGCAGCCACCACGCCACGATGACCAGCGTGACGGCGGCCATCCACTCGTAGGAGGCAATCGCGAGACCGACGCGGCCGAACGCCTGTCCGGCCATGCCGACGAAGTGTTCCGTCGAGATGTTGGACGCGATGAGCGAGAAGCCGATCAGGCACCAGCCCAGTTGCCGGCCGGCCAGGAAGTAGTCCTCCGAGCTGTTCTCTCTCCGCGAGGCGTAAAGCGAGACGCCGACCACCGCCGCGATGAACGCGGCGAACGTCACGACGTCAAGCAACGTGAGTTCCATCAGGCTCCCCGTCTCAACCCCAACGTGTTTACCCGCGGGCGGCAGCCGACCCAGTCGTTCGAGGCCCGTCCTCACGGGCCGTGCCGATCTTGACCATGACCGCTCCGCGGCCGTAGACGGTCGTGGAATAGTCACCCTCGAAGACGCCCTCGTCCGTCCGCGTCCAAAGGTCCCGCACCGGCTGCGGCCCTTCGAGCTCCAGATCGCCCCAATTCACCGTGACCGTCGCCTCGCGTCTGCCGCGGTTGAAAAAGCCGACGGCGACCGTCCCATCTGCCAACCGACGAGCCCAGACTTCCCGCTGCCCATCCGTGGCGACTCGCCGAGCCTGCCGTCCGAGAGGGTCTTGATTGACCTCGAGGACCTCGGGATTGGTCAGCAGCGCCAACGTGAACGCATCGAGCTGCGAGAGATCGCAACCGATCAACAACGGGGCCGCGAGCAGCGACCACAACGTGAGATGCGTCACCTGCTCGTTCTCGGTGAGCCGAGTCGGATGAAGGTTCTCTCCCCACCCGAGCATCCCGACCACGAGCATATCGGGATCATTCCAGTTGCCGGGCGAGGCGTGCGCTTCCAGGCCGGCTTGGCCGAACCCGATGGACGACATGCTGGCCCACGTATCGGTGATGTCGCCCGTGGTCCGCCAGTAGTCGCCTCCGACGGAAGCCCCCCATTCCGAGACGCGCCCCCGCCCGTACTGGCAGAGGCTATAAACGATGTCCCGTCCGCATTCGTCCAGGGCGGCTCGCATGACATCGTAGGGTCTGCGGAGTTCCTCGCGGCTCTTGTCCTTCGCGATGTCTCCGTAAGAACACCAGTCATACTTCAGCAGGTCGATGCCCCACTGCGCGTAGGTTTCGGCATCGAGTTGCTCGTGCGCGTAGCTGCCTTCGTAGCCCGCACAGGTCTTCGGGCCGGGCGACGAGTAGATCCCCAGCTTGAGCCCCTTGCCGTGTACATAGTCGGCCAGGGCCTTCATGTCGGGGAACTTCTCGTTGGTGCGAATGCGGCCGGCCGCATCTCGCTCCCCCTCCCAGGCGTCGTCAATATTGATGTATTGGAAACCGTGATCGGCGAGCCCGCTCTCGACCATCCAATCGGCGGCGGCACGGACCTTGGCGTCGTCAACGGCCGTCCCCCAGACGTTCCAGGAGTTCCAGCCCATCGGCGGCGTCTGCGCCAACTTGTGCGTGCCTGCGACGATAGTCAACGTCGATGTCGTCGTGCCGAAGTCGTTCTCCGCCCGGATCGCCACGTCGGTCGTTCCCTCCTGCTCAATTGAGCCGGTGATGATGCCGGTCTCTGGATCGAGCACGAGACCCGCAGGAAGGTTCTTGGCGAAGAAGTACATGGGACGTTCACCCGAGGCCGGGATGCGAAACAGGAAGGGCCGGCCGGGCGTCGCTCCGGTCACACGCGGAGCATGGACTGCGGGCTCCGGCGAGCGCTGCGTCGAGATGATCGGATCGGGACTGACCGGCGGGACGATCGCGCACGGCTTCGTCTTGACCGGCGAAGCGAGGACAAGCATGGCCCCGGCCCAGTCCGCATGATCGTGGTCGATGCCGTCTTCGCCGTCCTCGACCAGGAGCGTCATCTCGCTAGCATCGGTCAGGTCCACGGACACGGCCTGAGGGCTGTCCCCGCCATGGAGGGCCTTTGACCGAAAGACCTCGCGTCCGTCCACCATCACGACGAACACGACGGAGCCGGCCTTCCCTGACTCGTCGTCCACGCCGACGACCGCGTCGAAACGCCGGGCGGATCCGTAGAGCCCGATGACCATCTCGCTGGCGGCGTGCGTGCCGATGCCGTGCGTGTAGACCTGTCCGTTGAGGGTCAAGGGATGGCCGTCCACCGAGAGGCCGGCTCGCGCCGCACCCCAGCCCTGCTCCAGGGCGTTTAGATCGAGCGACTCGACCCACATGGCGTCCTGAGGCAGCGTCACAGCCTTCGACTCCTGCGCGACGGTCCCGCTCCGCGTTCCCGGGGAGGCGCAGCCGGATTCAAACAGGATGATCGCCAATGCCGCGCAGAAAGACAGGATGACTCGACCGCTCCTTCCGCAACGATCGCCCGCACATTTCCGCGTAAACCGAACCCAGGCTCCATCTATCTCAGCTCTCACAACGCGCCTCCAAAGGGCTGAAGTCAAGCATGATACGACGGACGATCGGGCGGCCGACACGCGCCACCCCCTCCCGCCCGGTTGTGCGGCGGCGATTGTACCGTTCAGCCGGACCTCCCACGAGCCCCTCGCCAGCGTGTTGCAGATCGCCCGGGCAAAGACCGGCAGGAACGCCCCCCGAGCCTTCGGGCTTTCACGTGGCGTGCATCGTCGCAGAAGACAACGACATCCCGGCTGGCGACGGAGCCATTCGAAACAAGGGAGATGAGAGCAAGAACAAGTGAGCAGGAGAGAAGAGGATCAGCCACCAACGCCGCGATGCGCGGTTGCTCCTGCGCGAACGCGCATGCAGAGAGCGAGAGGGCTCACCGAATGCGGGGGCATGACTTCGTGCGCAGCCTCGGCCAGGAACCGTCGCGGAAGCGTTTCGGTGCTGGATGCGTCGCCTCGGTTCGTCTCATCTCAGCGCCCTCTGACGACGGTCGGAGGCGATCAGCCCTGCGGGAACGAGCTTTTGCACTGCCGTGGCTCAGTCTAGCTGTTGAATCATGATGGTGCGCGCAACCGGAGTTGTCTCCGATGCCGCTCGCCAGGAGTCAGAAAACAAGTCTTCCGACGAGGCCCCATCCGCCACCATGGCCCGCTCGAGAGTTGATACATCCTGGGCACTTCTAACGGTTACGAATCTCTTGATGGAAGAGACGTACACTGCCGATGGCTTTCCATGCTCAGCCATCTTGCGGATGTTTCGCAGGGTGCCCTTACTCTTTCCGTCCCACGAAAAAAGACCATAGTCGGCATCGCAAAGTATCGCATCGTCTTTTGCCGTGTAGAACTCGCGTCCCCGATCGCGCCCCTGATATTCAACAGCGCGCTTCGGCCAATCGCCGACGTTGTTCCGGCATTCGCCATTTGTGCAGTAGACGACCACGGAGCGGTAGCCATGCTCTGCCAGATATGCTTGGGCGGCGCGGTCAAACCCATTGGCGTCGCCGATGAGAACGCTGAATCCCTTTCGGATGATGTTGTCGAGTCGGTGCGAAAGCTCGGCGTTCATGCGCCCTAGCCGTCGCGATCCGCCAATGAAGACGGAAGTCATGCGCTGCTCCTCGTGCGAGTGGCAGCAAGAAAGTAGACGCGGGCCGCACCCGCGGCTAACAGCGCCACTGTGACCGCGTTTGCGGTTGCCCCCGAGCCATACAGATCGTCGATCAGCAGAATTCCCTTCTTCTTGACCTGCGCGCGATCGATCTTGAAGGCGCCATCGAGCAGTTTTTGTCGCTCCTCTGGGTCGTGAACGTTCTTGAGGCCCGGCGTGTTTTTCGTCTTCTTCTCCGCGCTAGCAGAAAACGCCTTTCCAAGCTTCTTTGCGATCGCCATCGCAACCTGATCCACGGGCTGAACCTGCCTTTGCGTTGACGGCGGCACAGGCACGACCAAGTTGATTCGCCCGAGTAGCTCCGCCTTGTTATCGAAGAACTCCGCCATCACGTCGGCAACCTGATCGACCGTATTCTGGCTGCGATACTTCAACAGAAACAGCAACTCGCCCAGGGGAGTACGGAATGTGTCGTATTGGGCATGGCCGCATTCGTTGTAGCCGAGGAATGTGCTGGAAACCGTGTGCCAGACCAGCCTCCATCCGCAAGTCCATGCGCCTTGGACTACAGTTAGGT
>CAZERK010000277.1:0-5361 GCA_964514515.1 uncultured Planctomycetaceae bacterium | reverse complement strand
CACGCGATTTCTGCCCAACAATGCCTTGCTGTCGTCGCCGAGATGCTGGACCACCTGTTGCTCGCCGTCGGACGGACCGACGCCCACGTCGTGGGAATCAGGTGGGGCGGCAAGCTGGCCGCGGCGCTGGCAGGCACCGCCGCCGGACCCAAGATTCGCACGCTCTCCCTCGTCGCTCCCGGCATCTATCCCAAGGTCGACCTGAGCCCCACGGAGAAATTCCGCGTCGGCTTGGCGATGGTCCACGACCGCGGCCGTCCGTTCGAGATTCCGTTGAACGCGCCGCGGCTGTTTACCGCCAACCCTGAACGCCTCCGGTTCCTGGAACAGGATGATCTCAAGCTGACGCAGGTCACGGCGTCGTTCCTGTTGGCCTCGCGTCGCCTCGACCGCCTCGCGCGTCGGTTTTGGGAAAAGCCTTGGCGAGGCGCCGTACACCTCATGCTGGCGGGACAGGATAAGATCATCGAAAACGAACGGACGCGGGCTTGGCTGCGCGGCCTGCCGGTCCAGGACCGCCGCACGACGGAATACCCGGATGCCGAGCATACGTTGGAATTCGAGCCCAATCCCGAGCCGTTCTTCCGAGACCTCTGCGATTGGATCGAGGCACGGTCCGACGGATCCTGAATAAGCGTCCAACGCGACAAGCGGACGAAGGACGCCCTGTCCTCTACAATACCCCCGCGATGCAAGTTCACCCGTTGGTATTCGAGCCGATCTTCAAGCCCAAGATTTGGGGCGCCCGGAATCTGGCTCGCCTCTTCAGCAAGGCGCTGCCGCCTGACGAACTCGTCGGCGAGTCATGGGAATGCGCGGACCTGGAAGTCGGGCAGACCTTGGTTGCTCGCGGGCCGGCACGCGGGCGGTCGCTGCAGGATCTGGTTGAAGACTGGGGGCCTGCCCTGACCGGGCGATGTCCGCTGGCGGACGGACGGTTTCCGTTGTTGATCAAGTTCCTGGACGCCGCCCAGGACCTCAGCGTACAGGTGCATCCCGACGAGGAAACCGCTCGACGGCTCGGCGGGCACGTTCGCGTCAAGCACGAAGCCTGGTACGTCATCGACGCTGTGCCGGGAGCCGCCATCTATCGCGGCCTGGCCCCTGGCGCTACGGTCGAGGCGTTGGCCGAAGCCGCCGCCGAGCAGTCTGATGCCGTCGTGCGCTGCCTCGAGCGAATTCCCGTCAAGCCCGGACAGATGGTCTACCTGCCCAGCGGCACGTTGCACGCCTTGGGCGCGGGCGTCGTCGTCGCCGAAATCCAAACGCCGTCCGACGTGACCTACCGACTGTACGACTGGGGGCGCGTACGGCCCGCAGGCGACGCCGGCCTGCACGTTGAACAGGCCCTCGCCTGCATCCGCACCGATATCGACTTTGCGGCGTTTGAGAAGCGCTCGCACAACAGCAGCCCGTTCATGACCGCCACGCGACTCGTGACCTGTCCCAGCTTCCTCGTCGAGAAGGTGAGCTTCATCGAAGGCGTGGAAATGGAAATCCCCTACGGCGAGATGGTCTGTTGGGTTGTGCTGAACGGCCGCGGCGAGATTTGCTACGCGGAAAGCGACAAGCTCGCCTTCGGCAAGGGCGACGTCGTCGTCCTACCCGCCAGCCTGGATCGTCCGCGTCTCAAGACGCGTGCTCCGTGCAGTTGGCTGGAAGTCACGATTCCGACCGCCTGCTGACGCAATCCGATCTTCGCAACGTTCCAGGCCCGGAACGAGGCTGACGCACGGAGCAACGGCGGCACCGGAAACGCAACTCGATCGCGGCAACGCTCCCAATCCGAACACGACTGCGCCGTTCATGATCGTCGCAACGCTCCCAATCCGAACACGACTGCGCCGTTCGTGCTCGTCGAGACGCTCCCGGCCTGAAGCGCGACTTCGCTGTTCGCAGTTCCCGCAGTCTGCCGCGGCACTCGACCGCTACCGATTGCCGAGCCGTATGCGCCCGTGAATCGCGCCTACATCGCGCATCGAAGACGTAGCCAAATTGCCGCGATGAGCAGCGTGGCCAACGTGACCGGCACGCCGACGCGCGCGTGTTCGCGCCAGCCGATCCGCACGCCCAGGCGTCCGGCCTGCTCTACGACGATGATGTTCGCGATACTGCCCACGATAACCAGGTTGCCGGCCAGCGTGCTTGACAACGCGAGGACAGGCCCGGCCAGCGGGTGCGTCGCGATCGGCAACAGCATCATCACCGCCGGCACGTTGGAGACGACGTTGGAGAGGACCGCCGTTAACGTGAAGAGCCACGCGGGATGCGTCGCGTCGACGCCGACCTGAGCCGACGCCCCGACGACGGTGCTCAGAGCCGACGTCGCCTCAAACGCGTGGTTGACGATGAACAGCGAGACGAAGAGCACGAGCAGTTGCCAGTCAACCAATCCCAGCATCTTATGAGAGTGCATCCGGCGGCTGGCGAGAACCAGACCGGCCGCCGCCAACGCCAACGCCTCGCGCGGCCACGACGTTGTCAGAAACGCCCCCACGAGGAGGCAGAGAATGAGCAGGCCTTTCGCAGTCTGCCATCGATTGAGCTGCGGCGCTTCGATCGCGGGAATCAGCATCTGAGCGTGCCAGTCCCGTCCGGTCAGCCTGCACAGAATCCACCATAGCGCCGCCAACCCGATCACCGCCGGCACGGCCGCGTCCCATAGGTATCCGGTGAACGACAGACGGAGCGTCTGCCCGATCAACATGTTCTGGGGATTGCCGATGAGGGTTGCTGCGGAGCCGATGTTGGCGGCGCACGCCAGGCCGAGCAGGAACGGGACAGGCTTGAGGCCGCGCCGCGCGCAGGCTTCCACGAGCAGAGGCGCGATGGCCAGGCAGATGATGTCGTTCGCCAAGAGCGAGGAAAGCAGCCCAACCATGACGATCAGGATGGCGAGCAGTTGCCTTGGCGAGACGTTGGCCGTTGCGATTCGCCGCGTCAGGGCCGTGTACATGCCTCCCAGGCGAAACTGCGCGGACAGGACCATGAGGCCGAACAACAGGCCGATCGTGGGGACGTCCACGGCGTCCCATGCGGTTTGGACGTCGATGCGCCCCGTCGCCAAAAGCGCGATGGCGCCCAAGAGGGCAATCCCGGTCCGATCGATCGCCAGCCCCGGTACGCGCCCAAGGACCATGCCGAGATAGACGAACACGAATACGAGCGGGACGACAATATCCAAGTTGATGGCTCTCGAAGCAGGCTGCTGGCTCAATTCACGATTGCACGTCGCGCCGGCTCCCTGCAACCGACGACGGAGCAGGCCGGCGTGGGCGGTTGGCATCGGCTATCGCGGCTCGTCGGCAACGCGACGCGCAAACGCGCGGTGCGATTGATCGCTCAAACGGGGCGTCGCCCTCGACACAAGAAGAACGCGGACGGCTTTGCTGAGACCGATGCGACCGATCAACGTCGGCTCTCGTCTCTCGGCAGCCGTGCGAGAGAATTCCGCTCGTCTCACCTACGGCAGCGCCCGGCATTCGCGAGCCCCCTCCTGCGGCTTGCTCGCGGCCGGCCGCGTCGTCGGCTCCAAGGGCTCCCAGAAAGCGAAGTTGTCTTCTTCGACCTTGCAGGGGCCTCGCGTCTTGTACTTCGCGTACGCGTTGTAGTTCCATCGCAACAGGTCCGAGTCGCCGCCGCCCTGCGTCGTGATCAGGAAGCGATTGCCGAGATCTCCGAAGCCCCGCGCCCGGTCCGCGGGGGTCGCGGCATCGCCACGACTCACGTCGACCGGCACCCAGCCGTAGCTCGGAAAGTAAACCTGCGCCCAACGATGGAACGCATCGTCGACGCTCGCATCGTCCCCGCGGGCGACCACGCTGCCTTGGTACCGAACCGGGAGCCCTGCCGCGCGGCACAAGGCCACGAAGCAGTACGTGTATTCCGAGCATGAGCCCTTGCCTCGCTCCAACACGGCCTCCGGCACGTCCCAGCCGCCCACCATCTCGTACTCAACCCGATCGATCACGTAGTCGTAAATCTTCCGGGCGATCCAGTAGCAGTTCTTCTCCTCGCCGACGATCTTCCGCGCGAGCCGTTGGATGTACGGACTGCCGACGCGCAGATGCGAGGCATCGACCGTATAGGCGGCTCGGATATCCGCCGGGATGTCCTCCAACGTGCCCGTCCGCTCCGGCACGATCAGGTAGCGAATCGCCGAAAGCTCGGCCTGCACCGTATAGCTGACCGTCGCCTTGCGACCGGCCGCGACGGCATCAAACGTGAACGTCGCGCACGGCTGCGACCATCGATCCTGCTCCAGCTTGACCGGCTTCTCCGCAAACCGCGGCTCGCTCAGCAGCTTCTGGTTGGGCAGCTCCATCGGTAGGGCGACGTGGACCGTCAAGTCGAGGACGTCTCCGGGGCCGTAGTTGTTGAGCGCCCAGAAGAACTCGACCTGGGCCCGGCGCGTCTCCGAGAGGCTGAACATCGGTTCGTCCTGCACGGCGACCTGATCGAGCTTGCGCGTCTGGAAGTCGACCGTCCACAACCGGCCGTCCTGCCAAGCCAGGCCCGCAGGATACGGCCCGGGGGACTTCAGGATGTTGATGACCTTGCCGCCGTCTGGGCAGAGCATGTAAAGCTCGTCCTTCGTGCGGTTGCACGTCCACAAGTACGTCCCGTCGTAGGCCAGGCATCGGCAGGCGCCGTCGGGCGCCGCGAACGATCCCAGGATCGTGCCGTCCTCGGGCAAGACCTTGTAGACGCGCCCGCCCGCCAAGACGAATAGCGCGCTATGGGTTGCTTCTTCGCCCGGTGCGCCCTTCTCGGGCAGGCCCGCGGCCTTCTCCGGTTGCGCCTCTTTTCCGGGCTCTGCGATGCACGTCGCCGCGAGGCCTGTTGCGCTGGAGACAGGCGTCTGGAACGTGCAGTCAACCACGCCGCTGTCCGCGTTCAGGGCATAGACCGTTCCCGCGTGGTCGTCGCAGACGTACAGCTTGCCGGCCGCGAACGTCAGGTCCGAAGGCTTCAATGCGGGCGATGCGAAGCTGCGAATCGTCCTGCCGTCCGTCGGTTCGATCTCGTAGATCGTGGCCGTCCGCCAATCGGCCACGAACAGACGCCGACCGTCCGACGCCAGCCCGGCCGGATACTTGCACGGCAAGGCGAACTCCGCCTTTACGTCGCCGGGGGCCGCACGCAAGACCGGCACAGAACCGGCAACCGTCAACAACGCGATGATCGCCGGCAGGAAGAAGCGACGAGGAACCGTCCGAAACACCAACATCTCTCAACTCCTTGTTTCGCGCCTGGCGGAAGCGTGCGTGAGCCCCCGGCCTTGTACGTGTTCAGCGGGAGCGGTTCTGTCAGAGCCGCGACCGTCAGGGAGCGGTCGGCGTTCAGCTTGGGACAATCGTC
>CAZERK010000276.1:0-5363 GCA_964514515.1 uncultured Planctomycetaceae bacterium | reverse complement strand
TTGCGATGCCCCACCCGATTACCAGCCCGATGGACGAGGCCGTGCACCTGCTCAAGCTCGGCAGCCGGGACGCCCCGCCGATGGACGACCTCCTCAAGATTCGGGCAAAAGCCTACGACGTGGTCCTCAACGGGATCGAGCTGGGCGGCGGCTCCATCCGAATTCACCGCGAAGACGTGCAGCAGAAGGTCTTTCAGTTGCTCGGCATCACGAGCGAGGAGGCGGAGACGAAGTTCGGCTTCCTCCTGGAAGCTCTGCAATACGGCGCCCCGCCTCACGGCGGCATCGCCCTGGGCCTCGACCGCATGGTGATGCTGCTCGGCGGCTTCGATTCGATTCGCGACGTGATCGCGTTTCCCAAGAACGCCCGAGCGATCTGCCCCCTGACCGGCGCGCCAGGCGAGGTATCCGAGCGGCAACTGCGGGAGTTGGGACTGCACGTGGACCGGCCGAGTTGATGGAAGCCCCAAGGCTGACCGAGCAGATTGCCAGCAGCGGGCTCGACGTGTACGATCCTAGAAGCTCGGCTTCGGGCGATCGCCCCCACGGGCGACCGGAACCGCCCCACGGACCGTTGCCCGTCGAGGCCGTACCGACGGGCGGCAGAGCCGTGGCTTATAACGCCGAAGTGGCGGAATTGGCAGACGCGCGGGATTCAAAATCCCGTACTGGCAACAGTGTGAGGGTTCGAGTCCCTCCTTCGGCAGTCCGCCCACATCTCCCATCCGGCACCGCGCCGCGAGTACCCCGAGGGCGATTGGTGCGTATCGGACAGTCCCCTCTTGAACAGGCCGCGCCGCCATCCGTCTGATAATGACGCGGTCTCGGCGTCCGCCGGACTCCTTCGAGGCGCCCAAGTGAATCGGATGAGCGCCGAGCCCCGTGCCAGCGGAGGCGCACGCCCTCGATGCCGCGTTCCCCGCTCCCTGCCGTCAATCCGGTACTTCAGTCGCCGCAAGTCCAAACCGAAACATTGGCAGAGAGGCCCCAACCTGAACGGGAACCGGCCGGGGCAATCATGGGTCGGAGGACGGGTACACCCGCGGAGTCAGGCATGGACGTGAGGTTCATCAATCCATTCGTGATGGCCATCGCCAACGTCTTCGAAACGATGGTCAACACGAAGGTCAACGTCGGTAAGCCGATGGTCAAGAAGGCTGACCTGGTGACCGCTGAGGTCTCCGGAATCATCGGTCTATCCGGAGACGTGCAAGGTTCCGTCGTTCTCAGCTTTCCAGGCGACGTCGCGTGCAAGGTCGCCTCGGCGTTCGCCGGGACCGAGTTGACCATGGACTCACCTGATTTCACCGACGCGATCGGCGAGCTCGCCAACATGGTCGCTGGCAACGCCAAGAAAGACTTTGTCGGCTACAAGGCGAGCATCTCGCTGCCCAGCGTCATCATCGGACCAGGCCACAAAGTCTCGCAGTCCAAGGTCTCGCCGTTCCTGGTGATTCCTTGCGAAACCACGCTGGGTAGTTTCAACGTCGAAGTCGCCTTGATCGCCAGCAAGAAGACGGCCGGCGGCGCTAGGAAGTCCGTTGCAGGAGCAGTAGGATGAAAATCCTTCTAGTGGACGACTCGCGTACGATTCGCAACATCCAGAAGAACACCCTCAAGACGCTCGGCCACGACGACGTCTTGGAGGCGGCAGACGGATTGGAGGCCCTTGCGGCCCTTGGCAAGACCCGGCCGGACCTGATGCTTGTGGATTGGAACATGCCCAACATGGACGGCATCACCCTGATCCGAAAAGTCCGTGAGACGGACAAGGCCCTGCCGATCATCATGGTGACGACGGAGGCCGAGAAGACGCGCATTCTGGAAGCCGTCAAGGCCGGCGTAAACAATTACGTCGTCAAGCCGTTTACGGCCGAGACGCTCTCAGAGAAGATCAACCAAACCATGGAGAAGGCGGGCATGGCGGCTGTGTCGAAGTAGGCCCCCGCATCCGCCCCGACGACATCCCGTCGAATCCACCGCGAAGTTCCTCCACGTGGTGAGCAACCCATAGACGCCTCGCCCAAACCGAGGGCCGCGCGCGGCTGCGGCGCAAACCTCTGGGGTCCACCCGCGGATTCACGGTATGTTCTCCCCGTCCCACCTCATCGGTCTGAATGACCCGCTCGGACAGTTGCAGACGGGTCGTGGGACGCGCGCTGAGTCGATCAGAGCGTCCGCCTCTTGAGCGAGCCGGTGAAGGCGACTGCGATCGTCATCGCCGCCCAGCTTCAGCGCATCGTGGGCCAAGGTCGGAACACCTCACGATTGTCTGTCGCGCCATCGCCCCGCAGCCGACGCACGGCGGAACGGAACGCCATCGCCGGCGCCCTCCCACGCGCAGGCCGAGGGTCGAGTCCTCGCAGTCGCCAGGATTCGCGCGGCTTGATAAACTTCATAAGCGATCGGCCCGGGACGTGGCTTGTGTTGTCAAGATCGGCGCTCCTGACGGCTTCCGAAGCCGGCCTGATTCGGGAGACAGTATGCAGAACGGCGATAAAGCGGCGACCTACGACGTGATTCTTGACTCAATCGCGGACGGTGTGTTCACCGTCGCCTCGGATTGGCGGATCACGTCGTTCAATGCGGCGGCCGAGCGGATTACGGGGGTGAAGCGCGAAGACGCGCTGGGCCGGCATTGCTGCGACGTCTTCCGCGCGAGCATCTGCGAAACCGACTGCGCCTTGAAAAGAACGCGCCATTCCGGGAAGCCGGTCGTTCACCAGGCGGTATATATTCTGAACGCCGACGGCGAGCGGATTCCGATCAGCGTCTCGACGGCTCTCCTGAAGGACGCGCGGGGCCGCATCATCGGCGGCGTCGAGACGTTTCGAGACTTGAGCCAGGTCGAGGAGCTTCGGAAGGAGCTGGAGGGACGCTACACGTTCGCCGACATCGTGGGGCGCAGCACCGCCATGCAGCGCCTCTTCGAGCTCCTGGCGCAGGTCGCCGACAGTCCCAGCACCGTCCTCATAGAGGGCGAGAGCGGCTCGGGCAAGGAGCTGGTTGCTCGGGCCATCCACAACCTCTCAGGCCGGGCGAAGCAGAGGTTCGTGCCGATCAACTGCGGCGCCTTGCCGGACACGCTGCTGGAGTCCGAACTGTTCGGCTACAAGGCCGGCGCTTTCACAGACGCCCGTCGCGACAAGCCCGGCCGATTCGCGGTCGCCGAGGGCGGTACGCTCTTCCTCGATGAGATCGGCGACATCTCGCCCGCGATGCAGACGCGACTCCTTCGCGTGCTGCAGGAACGCGTGTACGAGCCGCTTGGATCCGTCGTCGCGGTTCCAGCAGACGTCCGGGTCGTGGCGGCCACACACCGCGACTTGGACACGTTGGTGCGGTCCGGCAATTTTCGAGAGGATCTTTACTATCGCATCAACGTGGTGCGTCTGCGATTGCCACCGCTGCGTGAGCGCCGCGAGGACATCCCTCTGCTCATCGACCGCTTCATCACCAAGTTCAATCGCGTCCAAAGCAAGGACGTCGTTGGTGTCTCCGACGCCGCGCGGGCAACCCTCATGGCCCATGACTACCCGGGAAACGTGCGCGAACTGGAGAACATCATCGAACACGCCTTCGTGCTCTGTCGCGGAGGCCTCATCGAACCGCACCACCTGCCGCCATCGCTCCGGGATGAACAGGGTACGGCGTCTCGCCATTTGCGAACGGCCCTGACACTCCGTGAGATGGAGGCGATCCACATCAGCGACGCTTTGCGGCGACATCACGGCAACCGTGCCGCCGCGGCACGAGAACTCGGCATCAATCCAAGCACGCTCTTTCGCAAACTGGCCCGGCTCGGCATCGATGGAGCAGAAGACACCCCGACCCGATCAGGCCACGCGCGGAGCCGCGTCAAGAAGCGGCCACTCCACGCCGACGAGCCACGGACGTCCGACCGGTCGGCGCCGCAGGCGGGTGGACATGGGGCAGATAAGACGCGAGCGACCGGAAGCCGGCAAGCCGCCGGCCGCGGGAAGCGCAGGCGGAAGTAGCAGCGACTGAACACGCCGACCGTCCCGGCTTGTTGATCATCCGGGCGAGACGCGCGACGGCGCGGTTCAGCAGGAAACTCGGCGATCGCCGCGGCGACCTCAGCGGGGCAGCGGGCTTCTGCGTCCTCGCCGCCGGGCGGTCTGCTCGCTTACTGCCTCCATCCATCCCGAGCGAACGCCGGTACGGGAATCGAAACGCGGAATGTAGGGCTTGACATCAAGCAAGGGCGTGCCCTCCAGGACATCGCCATCCTCGACGTGGAGAATTCGGCCTTCGCATCGGGTGAGCCGAACAAGACTCAGCCCGATCGGATTGGGGCGTGTGGGGGCGCGCGTGGCGAACACGCCTCGCTCGACGTCCTGAAGGAACGGCTGGACGATCAGCCGTGCCGGACCGGCGCGGTGAAACAAGTAGAGCAACCAGATATGCGAGAATCCCTGTAAGTCCTGAAGGCCCTCGGCATATTGTTCGAAGATTTCGGCCTGGCCGACAAAGCCCTCAGCAAACACCGGCTGGATCGGCGTTTCCTCTGTGCGAACATGCGGGCTGTGAATGATGCCGATTACGGCAAAGCTCAGCGTCAGGCCTGCCGGGCAGTCCTCGGACATTTTCGAGCTCCTCCGGAAGATACAGTAAGCGTTCCGCGCTGAAGAACAAGAAGAGGCGATTTCATCTCGTTTGTCACGGCATCCCGACGTCGAGCGGTGCAAAACGCAGCACGCGTCAGGGCTATCCGTTGCACTCTGCAATGGTTTGAGGAATCGAGCCGTCTAGCGGCCAAATTCGTAACACCTGCGGCGAGAGAAAGTTAGGCGTATTCCGTCATCGAGGTCCACCGCGGTACGCCCCGTGCTCCCTCTACCGTCGATGAACGTCGCCATCCCCATGCTGGACAACCGTGTATCGCCGGTCTTTGACGTGGCGAAAGCGGCCATCCTGCTGGAGCTCGACGGCGATCGCGAGGTGCGTCGCCGGCTCGTGACGCTGCATTCGCAAGACCCGTCACGGCGCGTGGGTGAGTTGTCGCAGCATGCCGTAAATGTGTTGGTCTGCGGAGCCATCTCGAGACCGCTCGAAGCGATGCTCCTCGCCGCAGGAATCTGCGTGATTCCACAGACGTGCGGCGACATCGAACGTGTCGTGCAAGCTTTCTTGACGGGGCACCTGGACGATTGCGAATTCCTGATGCCAGGATGCTGCGGACGCCGGCGACATGCGTGGCGCGGTCTCCGAGGGCGTGCCGGAGGCGGTCGGCGGCGAAAAGGCCCGCGTGGGAACAGACCAGCGTATCGAGACGAGGAGACATGAAATGCCAGGTGGAGATCGAACAGGACCGATGGGAATGGGACCGATGACAGGACGGG
>CAZERK010000275.1:2999-5367 GCA_964514515.1 uncultured Planctomycetaceae bacterium | reverse complement strand
GCCGCCTCATGGTCTCCACGTCGTCGTTGACGCCGCGGGCTAGAACCGTCTGGCTGCCGAGCGGAATCCCGGCGTCCGCCAACCGCTCGCACGCCTGGGCGACCTCCGGCGTCAACTCGACCGGGTGCATGAAGTGCAGGCTCATCCACAACGGGTGAAATCGTCGCAGCAGCCGTGGCAGCGTCGGCGTGATGCGCTGCGGCAGGACGACCGGGACCTTCGTGCCGATGCGGACCATCTCGACGTGCGGAATCTCTCGCAGCCGCCTCAGCAGCCATTCCAGCCGCTCGTCCGTCATCGTCAACGGATCGCCGCCCGAGATCAGCACGTCGCGGATTTCGCCGTGCGCCGCGATGTAGTCGAGCGCCCGGTCGTACTGCGCCATGTTGAAATGGTACTCGCCCGTGTGGCCCACCATCCGGGCCCGCGTGCAGTAGCGACAGTACGTCGCACAGAAGCTCGTCACCAACAGCAACACGCGATCCGGGTACCGGTGCACCACGCCTGGCACCGGCATGTTCGCATCCTCGGCCAGCGGGTCGTCCGCTTCCCCCGCGGTGTGCACCAACTCCGCAGTTGTGGGAATCATCGTGCGGCGAATCGGGTCGTTCGGATCGTCGGGGTCGATCAGGGATGCGTAGTACGGCGTGATGCCGACGGGCAGGTGCCCGCCGATGCGTTCGATCGCCGTCACCTCGTCGAACGACAATCGCACGATCTGGCCGATGCGCTTCAGATCGCGCAGTCGACTCCGAAGCTGCCAAAGCCAATCGCGCCATTCACTGCGTCGCGCCTCCGGGAAACGCGCTCTGCGAAACAGCTCGCTGCGCGCACTCACCCGGAGGCTGGGTGCAGGCTTGCTCTTGTTGTCGCTTGGGTGCGTTTCCCGATAACTGCGTCCGTGCTCGCCGGCTGAATGCCGTTGACCTAAGACTGGGAGGGTGAGTTGACTGGTGTACTTACCGTCGGGCTCCGGTTCGGAGCCCACCATACCTTCTTCCATGTTCCCCTGGCCCTCAGGGCCGAATCGGTTCGTCCGACGAGGCGCCGCGCGGCGACCTGCTCGCGTCAGACGTTCCGCGCCACTGAGAATTATCAAAGGCTTCCGCCCACACAAAATCAATAGGAATCGGGCCCCGCAAAAATATTTTCTTCACGCCGCCGGCGGTCCGGCGTCGAGCCGGCTGGGCGCCCGCCTGACCGTGCGCCGGTCGACGACTTGCCTTCGCCGAGGCGGTCGCGCCTTGACCGACTGCCGAACGTCGGGGCAGCCGTCTACCAGCCGACGACTGATCGCCATCTGGGCACTCTTCCAAGCCGGTTTCTGTGAATTCGGTGCAACGTGTGCGCGGAACCCGGCTCAGATAAGAGCCTACCCGTACCGTGTTTGTTCATGGAACTCGGCTTCACTAGGTAGACCGGCGCCGCCGGGTCCCGATCGCTCGGCTCGGAAGGCTGTCGGCATCCTCCATGGCAGGGTGGAACGTCAGAACCGTCAACCGTTCTGGATTCCGGCCGCCGGCAAACATATGATGCCCCTTGGAGCCTTACGACATCTGACAAAACCGGGACAGCCCCCCGGCCTCTCGCCTTCCGTGGCGATTGACGCCTTCACGGGGAGCCAGTCCCGGTTTTGTTAGACGGTCTCAACTGCGATGGGAGTCGAAGCCATGACCAGCCGTCTGCTCGTCCGCCTGCCTGTCCCGTGCGTCGCGCTGCTGTTGATCCTGACTGCCGCTGCCCCGGCATCTGCCGAGGACGGCCTCCTCACCGTGGGCGACCGAGCGCCTCGGATCGATATTGCGCATTGGGTCAAAGGCGAAGAAAGCCGCGGCTTGGAGCCCAACAAGGTGTACGTGCTGGAGTTCTGGGCGACCTGGTGCGGACCCTGCGTCGCCGGCATGTCGCACCTTTCCGAGCTGCAGGCGAAGTACGCCGACCAGAACGTGGCGGTCATCGGCGTGAGCGACGAGCCGCTCCCGAAGGTCGTCGAGTTCCTCTTCAGGACGAACAAAGCCGACGACAAGCTTCAGAACGACCGGATCCTTTACGCCCTGACGTGCGACCCTGATCGGTCCGTCTATGACGACTACATGAAAGCGGCCGCCCAGATCAGCATTCCCACGGCGTTCCTGATCGGTAAGGAGGGACGCATCGAATGGATCGGCCAGCCGCAGGACCTGGACGAGCCGCTCAAGGCGGTCGTCGCCGGGACCTGGGACCGGGCGACGTTCAAGGCTGAATTCGCCGAGAAGCAGGCGAAGCAGCGGAAGATCCAGATCGCCTACGAGAACTACAAGAAGCACGCCGAGGCCAAGGACTGGGAGGCCGCCGGCGCCGACTTGGACCAACTGATCCTCAACGAGGC
>CAZERK010000275.1:0-2989 GCA_964514515.1 uncultured Planctomycetaceae bacterium | reverse complement strand
ACCGAAAGCCCGGAAGACTACCAGCTTGAACGGAACTTCACCGTTCCGGGCATTGGTCCTTGTGATGGGGCATTAGGCGAGTTCGGGCCGGGCCGGACGCCGTCGCCGCTGGTCGTCATCGCGCTGAAGCACGCCGGCGCCGACTTGGACCAACTGATCCTCATCGAGGAGGACTACGCCGGCTGGTCGGTGCGGAAGTTCCAGACCCTCGCCGCCAAGATGAACGCCTACGACCGTGCCTACGCCTTCGCCGCCAAGGCGATCGAACACGCCTGGGCCGACGGCGAGGCGCTCAACTCGTGGGCCTACATGATTGCGGACGACGAGTCGCTGACGCAGCGCGACCTCGACCTGGCGATGAAGGCCGCCGACCGGGCCAAGGAGCTCACGAAGGGCGAGGATGCCGCCGTACTCGATACCGTGGCCCGCGTCTTCTACGCCAAGGGGGACTACAAGGCCGCTCTCGAATGGCAGCGCAAGGCGATCGAGCACGTTGACAAAGACGGTACCCAGTTCGCCGAACTGTCTGAACACCTCAAGGAGTACGAGGAGAAATCGAAGTAGGCGGCAACGCCCGTGGTAAAAGGGGACTGGCTCCGAGCCGCGAGCGGTCGACTCCGCCGAGAAACACGCTAAATCACCGTGCGCGATCTTGCGACGCAGACAGTACCGGCTGAGCTCCCGCTCGGCCGCTGCGGAGCACCGCAGTCGGCACATTCTACGGCCGATCCGCCGCGGCGGACCGCTGCCCGCGCGCCCCCGAATTGCGTACGGTGATTCAGTTAGGGAAGCGGCTGCTGGCACCAAAGACGGCAGCCCGCGAGGTGCCTGTCCCCTCTTGTCTTGGCCACGGGCTGCCAGAGCGGTTTCGCAACTGGCTCCGGAAGTACCGCAGGCCATCCGGTATAATCCCATCCGAGCGACGTACGCCGCTTGGAGGGTCTGCCATGTCAACGACCGTTCCGCTCAAGACGCTCCTGGCCGATAACACGATGCCGGCCGACGCCGAACTGGTCCGCGTCGAGGCCGACGGCGTACGCTGCCTGGCGTGCGGGCACCGTTGCCTGGTCCGGCCCGGCCGAAGCGGCGTCTGCAGGGTCCGCTTCAACGACGGCGGCGAACTCCGCGTCCCCGGCGGCTACGTTGCCGGCCTCCAGGTCGATCCGATCGAGAAGAAGCCTTTCTACCACGCGTTTCCCGGCCGCGAGGCGCTGTCGTTCGGGATGCTGGGCTGCGACTTCCATTGCTCGTATTGCCAGAATTGGGTCACGTCACAGGCGCTTCGCGACGACCAGGCCGTCTCGCTGCCGCGGTTCTGCACCGCCCAACAGGTCGCCGATCTGGCCGTCGAGCACGGCGCCCCCGTCGTCGTCTCAACGTACAACGAGCCGCTCATCACCAGCGAATGGGCGATGGACATCTTCGAGCACGCCCGCCGGCACGGCCTCACCTGCGGCTACGTCTCCAACGGCAACGGCACGCCGGAGGCGCTCGCGTATCTGCGGCCCTGCGTGGACCTGTTCAAGGTGGACCTCAAGAGCTTCGACGACAAGCATTATCGGGAGCTGGGCGGCGTGCTGGCGAACGTCCTGGCCACGATCGAGCAACTGGTCGTCGCCGGCTTCTGGGTTGAGGTCGTGACGTTGGTCGTGCCCGGCTTCAACGACAGCGACGCCGAGCTGACGCAGATCGCGGAGTTCCTCGCCGGCGTCTCGCCCAACATCCCGTGGCACGTCACGGCTTTTCGGCCGGACTACAAAATGCAGGGGCCGTCGCGGACGCCGGTCTCGACGCTCCTGCGAGCCTATGACGTCGGCAAGTCAGCAGGGCTGAAGTTCGTCTATCCCGGAAACGTTCACGGCGGCGTCGGCGACCGCGAGAACACGTTCTGCCCGTCATGCCAATCGCTCATCGTCCGCCGCACAGGCTTCTACGTGGAAGAGAATCGCATGAAGACGCCCGGCCGTTGTCCCGATTGCGACGCGGCAATACCGGGCGTCTGGGAGTCGGCCGCGCCGGCCCGCTCCGACGGCTCTGGCTTTCCCCGACCCGTGCGCGTCTGATGCTCCGTCGCTCGTCTTGGCACGACCGGCCGGTCCGCCCGACGTATCTGAAGCGGGCGCGCCGCAGCGATGAGCCGATGAACGATTCTCCCGCGATCGCTTTTTGCTTGACCCGCCGTGCTGAGACTGAGTAGACTGAAGGTGCAGGCGTTGCGTGAGACCACGGCGTTCCCAAGCATGGGCGGGAACGACCAACGCCTCAGGCTCCTCTGCCGCGGCTCGGATGGCCGACGTCGCGTGTGTCCGTCGGCGACGGCCGACCGGACAGGGCAAAGCCCGACGGCCGCATGCCGATCGGGGAGGCTGCCCGTGGAAAGGGGGTGATCCGTGACATCTGGTATATGTAGGAGGTGGCTGCCGTAGAACGCAGCTAACGTGGCTGCGGCGCTACCGCAGCGCACCAAATTCGGCCCGCCGACGCGGCCCTGCGCCCGTCGGCGGGTTTTTCTTTGGTCGCCCATCCAGCAGGTGCTAGTCGCGCTCGCAACGGACGCTTGTCTTCTATGCTACGGACCACCCCGTCGTTGAGTTGTCGGAGGTGCTTGGCTGGATCGGTTCGCCGTTGCGCCGAGCGCCGCAGCTGGCAGCGATGCGGCAAGTAGCGGCCGGGCTCCTGCTCGGCCGAGGCAGAGCAGGACAGTCGGCTCGTCGCGGCCGATAGACCGAGCGGAAGGATGACGGCCGACGAGGACATCGGCCGCGACGAATACTTGTCCCTTCTTCTGCCCGCCTCAGTCGGTTGACCGGGGCTCAAGCCTTCGAGGCTGCTGCCATCGCCTTGGCTTGCTTCTCGGCACGCCAGCGGAGCGCCGCTTCGATGAAGGGATCGATGTAGCCGTCGAGCACCTTCTGCGGATTGCCGGTCTCGACGCCGGTCCGCAAGTCCTTGACGCGCGGGTCGTCGAGGACGTAGTTGCGGATCTGAT
>CAZERK010000274.1:0-5373 GCA_964514515.1 uncultured Planctomycetaceae bacterium | reverse complement strand
GGAGCGCAGAGGGCGCGGCGCCGCGCGGGTCAGGGAGTCGAGCCCGCCGACCTGCTCCTCCGGCGTCTCCAGCCCTTCGGCTGCCTTGGCTGCGTTGAAGATCACGGCGTCGAGGGGCTCGCGCGTGGCCATCACGGTGCTGATGCTGGACCCCAGACTGAATGCCGCCAAGAGCCGCGTCAAGCTGGCATACGGCGCGGTCCGCGCCGGCGTCGCGGAGGGCGACGTTCGAAGCGACATGGAGATCGAGTCGCCCGTGGCGACCCTCAGCAAACGCGGCACCGACATCTTCCGCTTCGAGTACTACGACGGGCGCTTCAGGATGGAGCTCTCCGAGCAGGGGCGCGGCCTGATCCAGGCGATTCAGACGCGCGGCGGGAGCTTCGGCTCGCTCGACCGCACGCGGTCGCATTTCCTGACGCCGGGGCAGTTCGTTACGCAGCAGATGATGCGCGCCATCGAGAACGTCCAGTTCGATCGAACGGTCAATTTCAACGACGCCTTCGGTCTCGGCGAGCTTGACATGCTGTTCACGATGAACAACGGCAGCGGCTTGGGCGCGCTGTTGCCCGTCGGCAGCAGCAACGTCGCCAACTTCATGGATTCGCCCACGTCGACGGGCCAGATCGGGGTGCTTCCGGAGTTCGAGCCGTCCACGATGGTCACGACCATGTCCTTTTTCACGCAGCAGTTGCAGCTTCGAACGCGGCATGATCAGCGCAGCGGCGATTTTGGCATCGGACAGAGCGGCCTGCCGTCGCTGACCCATCCGAATACCCAGACGTCTCGCGGCATCGTCACGCCAAAGCAGGCCCTCCAGGAAACACAGCAAACCTGGCGGCAACTTCGCAAGAGATAGTGCGCGGTTTGCAACATAAACGCCGAGTCCGTCCAGGAGAGTGTGGCTGCCTGTGCGTCATCCGTTCGGCGGACGATCGACGACTTCAGCGAGTCGCCGGTTTCGATGTCGTTGGGCGATCGTGCCCTGCCTTCGGAGACGACTCCGCGGGCGCAGGCTCAATCCTCACGACCTCGATCTCCAGCCGGCCAAAGAGCGGCAGCAGCGGCAGCATGGAATCGATAAGGCCTTCATCGTTGAGCGGCAGCACGGCCAGAGCGATGTGCGTCGCGTCGCAGTCCGTCTGCCGCATCGCCGCGTCGATGTCCACCCATCGATCGCCAAAGTAAACCTGCGTCCACATGTGATAGCCGAAGAGCGTCTTGTTCTCCGGCAACAACGGGCCAGGCGGAATGCGCACCATGCCGCTGACGCCACGGGCGGGTAGGCCCGTACACCGCGCCATCGCTGCCAGCAAGACGGCGTGTTCCGAGCAGTCGCCGGAGCGGCTGCGGACGACTTCCGCGGCCGACGCGAATCCCACGTCGAGGCCTTTGCCCTTGACGTAATCTGTGACGTACTTGCGAAGCGCGTCGGCCTTCTCGGCTGGCGTTGTGCAACGGCGGACGGCCTTGCGGGCGTGCCGCTTGATGCGCTTGTCGTTCGTATCGAGCATCGGCGACGCCCGCAGGTACGGTGCGACAGACGCGTCGCTGGTCAAGGCCGTGCGGACGTGGCGCAGGGCGTCCCAATCCAGCCGGCGGATCGTCACCTCGGCTTCGTAGTCGTTGAGGCGGCGGAACATCTGCATGGCCGTGTTCGGCAGGTCGGGAAGCTTCATGCTGTTGTCCTGTGCGCCGCCGTTCTTGCCATGCTTGCCTTCATGGGGCACGCGCAGCCGATAAGTCACGCTCTGGGCCGCCGGAGGGATGTCACGATCCGCGGGGATGAACGTATTGAAGAACAGCTCGGGCGCCTCGCCTCCTTGCAGGGCCTCGTCCTTCGTCGCGCTCAGGACGCGCAGGGCGAACCCGCCCATGTTGAAGTCCATGACCAGGGGCTCGGCATCATCGTCGACCCAGGCCTGGCTCGTGATGGGCATCTGCAACTGCATCGTGGACGAGACCTTCGTGAGCATTCGCTGCGTACCGCCGGGCAGAAGCACAGTCTCCTTGTCATGGATCTCGAAGAGGATCTCGAAGCCGCCGTCGACCCGGACGCTCGGATCGTAGGATTTGACCGTGAACCGCGTGCCGGGTCTGAGCCCTTGCTCCTTCTGCTCCAAGTACATGCCCCAAGCGAACTTCACCTCGGGATCGAAGGGATACTCCGACTCATGCTTGGCGCCGAACTGGTCCTGCACCAGTCGAAGCCGCCCCTGGCGGATTTCGCCTTCGATGACCATCGGTTCCCGCCCGAGGTTCAGCACGTTGCGGAAGGCCAGCGGTCGGCCGTCGCGCGTCTCGCGTTGGTGCTGCTCGATGCCGATGGTCAGCTCGACCTTGCCTCGGCGAATCCGCATGCTCGTGTTCGAGCGCGTATGCACTTCGTCGCCCAGGGGTTCCATCGTCGTGTGCATGTAGCCGCACCGTTGCCCGTCGAGTTCCACGACGTACCAATGTTCCTGCGACGGGATGGTCTCCGTCTGGGCCTGAACGGCCGCGCAGACGCCGACCACGACCGCGACGACAAGGAGCCTCACAACGGTGGACGTGAAACGGTCGATCATCACCGATGTCTCCCTGCGCAGTGGCGGCCGCTTCGACTTCGGCGCCGTCACCGAGCCTCTTCAGAAATTGCCGTGGCGCATTCCGCTCGCAGGACCGCCCGGGCCGGCGTCCGGGGATCGTCGCCGCGTGGAAACAGCCCGACTCCCTCGGGCATCACCGATCATCAACGACGTACCGTCCGTCATCGTTCGTGGGAGTCTATCAGTCCGAGGCACGACTGTCTGCCGCCACGACCGCCAACCGAGCCCGAACCGCGCGTGTCCGCGAAACGCTCAAAACCCGGAGGCCCTCGGCCAACCGCGGCATTGACCGCTGACCGTCGGCAGGTATCATGCGCGCCCAATGAGAGACTCGATCGCATCTCGATGCCGCGTCGTCATGGCGCCCGTTCTGATGCTTTGCGCAGGGGGGCTGGTCGCGGGCTGCCATCGGCCCACGCCGCCGGAGGAACCGACCGCCTGGCCCGTGGAAAGCGGCGACCTGGATTCGCTGTGGGATGCCGCCCTTCGCGTGCTCGCCAAGCACGGCTTTCTGCCCGAGCGACAGGACCGGGCAATGGGCCTGATCGAAACGACGCCCGTCACCAGCCAACAATGGGGCGAGTTCTGGCGGCAGGACGTGGCCGGAGCCTATGCGTTGGCCGAGGCCTCCATGCACACGATCCAGCGCAAGGCTGCCGTCCGGTTCGTTCACGCGCCTGACGGTTGGCAGATGGAGGTTTGCGTGGACGTCTACCGCCTGAGCACCCCGGAATCCCAGGTGACGACCGCGTCGTCTGCGCTCCAGAGTTTCAGCGGCAAGCTGCCGACGACCGAAGGCGAGACGCGGCTGGCGTCGCGAGACACGCGCCGTTGGGTGCATCTCGGCCGAGATGGCGCTCTCGAGGAACGGCTGCTGCTGCGTATTCTCGCCAGCGCCGGGCTCGACGGCAGCGGCACCTAGTACTGCAACGCGATGCGCAGTTTCAGGGTGTGGCACAGGCTAATAGCCTGTGTCCCCACCGGTTGTTAGTACTACAACGCGATGAGCAGGCTCTCGTTCGGCTTTCGAGGACTGCTGGCCCCGTTGGGGCAGGATCGAACATAGCATTGTAGCATGAGCCGCTGCCACACAATAAGAGGCAAACAGCGTGACGAACTACAGGACCGATCACGCGATTGCCGCGCTGCTCGGCTGCGCTATTACGCTGTTGACGGTTCCGGTCGCCGCGCCGCTGCCGGTTTGCCGCCTTGCCGGGGCAAGTTCTCGGTGACGATGCGATGCCTACACCAACCAAGAAAACGCTCACAACGCTGCTCGAAATGAAGCAGGACGGCAAGCCCATCAGCATGCTGACCGCCTACGACTACCCGACGGCCCAAATCGAGGAGGCCGCGGGCATCGACAGCATTCTCGTGGGCGACTCGGCTGCCCAGGTCATTCTCGGGCACCCGACCACGCTGCCGGCCACCATGGACTTCATGGTCACGATGGCGGCGGCCGTGCGCCGGGGCGCACCGTCGGTCTTCCTCATCGGCGACATGCCCTATCTGTCGTACCACGTCAGCCCGCAAGACGCGATCCGCAACGCGGGCAGATTCATGGCTGAGGCGGGTTGCGACTGCGTCAAGGTCGAGGGCGACCGGCGCTTGGCTGACACGATTCGCGCCATGACCGCCGCGACGATCCCGGTCATGACCCACCTCGGACTTCGCCCGCAGTCCGTACATCAGTTCGGCGGCTACCGTGCGCAGGGCCGGACGGCCGAGTCCGCCATGCAACTCATCGCCGACGCCCGAATCCTTGAAGACGCCGGCGCCAGCATGATTCTGCTCGAAGCGGTACCACCGGAACCGGCCAGGGCGATCTCGCGGTCCACCCGTCTGCCGGTCATCGGCTGCGGCGCCGGCCCCTGGTGCGACGGTCATGTTCTGGTCCTGCACGACATGCTAGGCCTTTCCGATGGCGCGATGCCTCGGTTTGTTAAGCGGTATACGGACACACGGTCTGCGATCCACGAAGCGGTATCCGCGTACAAGAAGGACGTCGATTCACGAGCCTATCCGGCGGCGGATCACGCATACCAGATGGAGCGAGGCGAAGCGGCTCGGTTGGCGCACGCCCAAGAGGACGGCGGCGACGGCTGAATGGCGGCGCCTCTGCATCGTGGCGAACGCGGACCCCCGCACGGCCGTCGGCGACCTGGAACTCGGCGAGCGTCCGCCCCGTGGTAAACCAAGATGCGGCTGCTCCGGGTTGATGCCAGGCGCCGGAGGCGTTACCATGCCGCACGTTAAGCATCGTCGTGAGGTGATTCGGCTCCAACCGCCGGCGCGCCGGTCGTGTCTGGAGCATGGCCCAGGCTTCGAGGTATAAGCACATGGCGGGTGGAAACGCAGTCAAGATTGGGATCATCGTTGTAGCTTTGGCGGTTGTCATCGCGGTGGTCGTTGCGTCTCGTAAGAAAGATGGGCCTCAGTTTGTCGAGGGGAAAGGCCCAGCGACGCACAAAGACCTCGTCTGCATGGATACGATGAAGCACTTCCAGATGCCCATCGCAGACTACGACGCAAAGGCGGCTGAGGCCAAGGCCAATCAGCCCCAGGAGCAGCAGTCGGGTCCTCGACCACGCGGCAGATACGCCCGCCCGACCCTGATCCCTTGCGATGAATGCGATGGTGGCTACGCAACGCTGGCGGAGAAATGCCCCAACTCTGACACCTGGTACCCGATTCGCAACGCCGACGGTTCCAAGGGACGCTGTCCCGATCAATGATCCGCTCGCGCCGACCGACGACGGATTGCCGCATGCCCTACCCGCGGAAC
>CAZERK010000273.1:3117-5416 GCA_964514515.1 uncultured Planctomycetaceae bacterium | reverse complement strand
ACCGCCGTCCGGCCCCTAGAGCCGTCGGGATCGTAGCGGCGAACGGTTGGCGAGGCGATAAGGCCGGGTCGCAGCCGCGATCTTGGGGCGCGCCCGAACGGCTGGAACCGACTTTGCGTTTGTGCCGATACCCAGGATAGCGATTCCCAACGCTCGGCAAGGAGGGTGCGCACAGATCGCGCCCACGCCGAGTTGCAGCCTGCCCGCAAGGGCGGAGGAGAGGCCAGGCGCCGCATGATCCCGGTCTGCGAACCCGTGCTCGATGGAAACGAGGAACGCTACGTCCTGGACTGCCTTCGCAGCGGTTGGATTTCGTCCGCCGGCCGCTACGTCGAGGCGTTCGAGACGAGCTTCGCGGCGGCTTGCGGCGTTCGCTACGGCGTGTCGACGACCAGCGGAACGACCGCCCTGCACCTGGCGCTCGTGAGCCTCGGCATCGGCCCCGGCGACGAGGTCATCTGCCCGGACTTCAACCTGATCGCGGGCACGAACATGGTCATCCTCGCCGGCGCGCGGCCGGTTCTGGTGGACGCGCATCCCAAAACGTGGTGCATCGACCCGGACCTGATCGAGGAGAAGATCACGCCGCGGACGAAGGCCATTATGGCCGTCCACATGTACGGTCATCCGTGCGACATGCAGCCCATCCTGGACGTCGCCGAGCGGAACGATCTCTACGTGATCGAGGACGGAGCCGAGGCGCACGGAGCCGAGTACAACGGCCGGCCGGTCGGCGGGCTGGGAGACGTCGCCTGCTTCAGCTTCTACGGGAACAAAGTCCTGACGACGGGCGAAGGCGGCATGGTCGTCACGCAACAGGATTGGATCGCCGCCCAGGCCGCCAAGCTCCGCAACCAGGCTTTCGGCGGGCAGCGTTTCCGGCACGAGGAGTTCGGATTCAACTACCGGCTGTCGAACGTTCTGGCGGCCATCGGCCTGGCGCAGGTGGAGAAGCTGCCTGAGAAGGTCGAGCAGAAGCGCCGAATCGCCCGACAGTACGGCGAACGGCTGCAGGGCGTTCCGGGCCTTCGTCTGCCGGTCGAGCAGGCCGGCTGCAAGAGCGTCCATTGGATGTACGGCGTGGTCGTCGAGGAGGCGTTCGGCCGGACGAGAGACGAGGTGCGGCGGCAACTCGCGGACGGGGGCGTCGAGACGCGGGACTTCTTCCACCCGATCCATCAGCAGCCGGTGTATCGCCGCGGGAGCGATGCGCGGTACCCCCGTTTGACGGGCGAGTTCCCTGTTTCGGAGGAACTCGGGCGGCGCGGCCTGTACCTGCCGAGCGGACTGGGCGTGACCGACGCGTAGAGCGCCGAGGTCGCGGAGAAGCTGCTCGCGGGTCGCGGCAGCGAGGTTCTGCAGCATGGTGTCGGTCTTCCTGGCCACCTATAACGAACGCGAGCACATCCTCGACACCCTCCGCGGCATCTTCGAGCACGTCGGCGATCCCGTCGAGATCATCGTGGTCGACGACGACTCGCCCGATCGAACGTGGGAGCTGGTCGAGCGGCTCGCGGACCCGCGCGTGAAGCTGATCCGCCGCGTCGCGACGCGCGGGCTCGCCTCGGCGTTCAACCGCGGAATCATCGAATCGACGGGAGAAATCGTGGGCTGGATGGACGCGGATACGTGCATGCCGCCCGCCCTGCTGCCGACGATGATCGAGAAGCTCCGCGAAAACGACGTCGCGATCGGCTCGCGATACGCGCCCGGCGGCAAGGACGATCGGCATTGGATTCGCGTGACGGCCAGCCGATGGATCAACCGGTTCGCGGGCTTTGTCCTGGGATACGGCATTCGCGACTACGACAGCGGCTTCGTCATGCTGCGCCGAGGCGTGTTCAATCGGGTCTCCGTCATCCCGACGGGATACGGCGCCTACTTCATCGAGTTCGTGTACACGTGCTGCCGAAAGGGGCTGAAGGTCTGCGAGGTGCCGTACGTCTTTCGCGACCGGACGTCGGGCTACTCCAAGAGCATGCCCAGCTTGTGGCGGTTCTTCGTCACGGGCATGGGATACGTGCTGCGGATTCTCGTCGCCCGGGTGCGGCGGATCGACTGACGCCCGGGGTCGGCGGTCTCCAACCGTGCGTTGCCATCCAAGAGGCGGCGGCGGTAACACCTGTTGTTGAATCGGAGCAATCATCGAATGACCGTGCAATCGTCCCGCAAGCCCAGTTACGTACGACAGGATGCGCGCGGTACGTTGACCGAAGTCATGAACGAGGGCGCCTGGGGCAGCATCCTGACCGGGCGGATGAACGCCGCCTCGGGCGCCCTGGAAACCGCGATCGACGAC
>CAZERK010000273.1:0-3107 GCA_964514515.1 uncultured Planctomycetaceae bacterium | reverse complement strand
GGCGGTCCTCGGCAATCATTATCACAAGAAGACGCTGTTGTATCTCCATCTTCTCAGCGGACAGGCCGTCATCAGAACCTGCGACGTGCGCACGGGCGAGCGAGGCGAACTCGTGCTCAACGCCGACGAAGGAACGTACTTGCAGACGATGGAGAGCCACGCGATTTGCTTTGCGCAGGCCTCGTCGTTCATCATGCTCAAATCGCAGCGGTACGACCCCGACGCGCCGGACACGTATCCGTTTCAAGTCAGCGCAGGATGACGTGGAGCGACACGAATACGAGACGATGGCCCGGTTTGAAGCCACCAATTGGTGGTACCGCGGCCAGCGCAGCATCGTGTTGGACCAGCTCTCGGTCCTGCCGCACGGTTCGTCCGGGCTGATCCTGGACGCCGGCTGTGGCTCCGGCCGACTGAGCGATCTTGTCCAACGAACCGTCGGCGGGCGGTTGTTCGGCGTCGACAACTCCCCGCACGCCGCCGCGATCTGGCGGCGCCATCCGGTCGGGAGAAACCGGCATTGCCTGGCCTCGATCGATCACCTGCCCTTCGCCAACGAGACGTTTTCGCTGGTCTATAGCGTAGACGTGGTCTGCTGCCGCGAGGTCGATCCCGTCGCGGCGATGAGCGAGTTTCGTCGGGTCCTCGCCCCAGGCGGGCATCTCGTGCTGGTCGTGCCGGCGTACGATTGGATGCGTTCGGAGCACGACGCGGCCGTGCATTGCGTGCGTCGGTTCAATCGCCGCGGCCTGCGACGGCTGCTCGAACAGGCCGGGCTCTCGGCAAGCCGCCTGACGCACCTGTTCCCAAGCTTCTTCCCGGCGATCGCCGCCGTGAGGCTGTTGCGTCGCCGGACGCGAGGACGGGCTGACGGCGGCCCTCGATCAGACGTACGGCCCGTGCCCCGGCCGCTCAACACGCTGCTGTTCGGCCTGACGCAGATCGAACGCAGGCTGCTGCGATGCTGCGACGTCCCGTTCGGTTCGTCGATCCTCGCGGTCGCCGCGAAGGAAGGAGCCGCCGCCTCGTCATGCCCTGGCAGACCCCACGAGCCTACACGGCGGGCCTGCTGCCGCTCTCCCTGGCCCTACGATGGCGCTTCTTCACGCTCCCGTTGCACGTAGACGCCGGGTGCTACGTCTCCAACGACACGATCTGCTTCAACCGTTGGCGATACCGCAACGGCTGGAACGCCCGATTCGCCGGCGGCAGCAAGGTCCTGCCCGAAGGCTTCTACACGCTGACGTACCTGTTGCACGGCCCCGACGGCTACAAGCGTCGGTCGAGGCTCTACGCATCGCTCTACAACTACCTGACGGCGATCGCGGTTGGCTGTTTGTGCGCAGTCCTCGCGCCGGAGGCCGACGCAGCCGTCAGGTATTACGTTGCGGGCCTGACGGCCTTCGCGTTGATCTCCTGTCAGCCGCATTTCGGCGTGTACTTCGAGAACGCGGAGTTGTTCGAGTTGCTCCCCCAGGTCGTCGGGCTATTGCTCATCGCGACCGGCGCGCAAGAGCAACGCCTCGTCCTGCTCTGCGCCGGCTGCGGGCTCTGGTGGCTGGACGCGTGCTTCATCAAGCTGAGTTCCGTCCTGCCTGCCGCCGCCGTCACGGCCTGGCTGTGCTGGACCAGGCCCGGAGCCGCGCTCCCCGTTATCGTCGTGGTCATCGGCGTCGGTCTTCTGTACCTCATCTGGTTGGCCGCCAACGGCTGGCGATGGCGCGACATCGTTCGATCGCTCTGGGGGCACGAACGGCATCTGCAGCATCGCCTGAGCCTGGCCGCCTACGTCCGGCGAGCCGGCGCGAAGCTCAAGCTGTTGGCGATGATCTTCTGGCAGATGCCGGCGAGTTTGACGGCTGTCGTCGCCGGGCTCGTCGTCCTGAACGTTCGCGACGGCCTCGGCTCGCTGCTGATCGTCTACGCCGTCGGCGCGCTCGCAGCCTACGTCTTCCAGGCGGCCCACGTTTGGTACTACGCGATTCCGCTTCAGCCGATCGCAGCTTGCTGCGCCGCGTCGGGCGCGGTCTATCTGATTGATGTCGGTTCGTTTGGACCGTGGCTGCTTGCGGCGATTGTCCTTGCCTGGCTCCTCGCGCATGCTCGCCGACTTGCCGTCAGCCGCGAGGCGTTCGAAGACTGGGTCTGGCGCGTCTATGCGAAGGAGCGGTTGGGCGAACGAAACGCGGCCCTGGAGCAACTCGTCCCGGAGCTTCGGTCATTGATCGGCGACGCCTCGCTGCTGGTGTATGGGTTGGCCAACCAAGCCTACGTCTATACAGGCCGCAGCTATCCGGTCAACTTCGCGACGCCTGCGGAATGGCTCGACGAGATGTTGCCCGATTGGCAGCGCCTTCTTAATGAGAAACTCATCGCGGAGCCGCCGCCCTTTGTCCTCGACGTCAACCATCGCTTCGATGCGCGGGCGACCGCCGAAGGGCTGGGCCTCGTTTATCAACTTGAACGCACCTGGCCGCATCGGCACAGCCTGTATCGACTGATCGATCGCCGCACGGGCGCTCCCGACGGGTCCTGCCGAACCTTCCGTTCTCCCGCGCCGTTGTCGACGGGCGAGCCATAACCGGCCTGTCTCTCGATCACACCGGACCCCCGGCCCAGACGCATGACCGCCACGCGGGGTGCGAACGCCGCGCGGCCGGTCTTTGACGGTCTTCCGCGGATCGCTTACGCTTCCTGACTTCATCGTTCTCCTGCGGATGCCCGCCGGTATCCGAGGAGTTGGCGCACCACGAAAGGCAGTCTATGAACCTGTTCTCCGCAGCAATTAAGTCGACTTCCGTGATCCTCGTCTGTGCGGCGTTTGTCTTCGGCCAGACGGCGCAGCCTGCCACCCCGTCGGCTTCTCCATCGTCGCCTCAGTCGGAGCAGACACCGCCTTCCGCACCATCGGCGCAGACGCCGCCTTCCGCTGCTGCTTCTGAGACAGCCGCTCCTCCGGCATCCGTCCCGGCATCGCAGCCGGCCAGTTTGTCTGCAACATCGAAGCCGGACGCCGTGGCCGCGACCGTCAACGGCGACAAGATCATGGAGAGCGAGATCGATGCCGTGTTCAACGCGTGGAAGGAGAACAACCCCCACGCTCAAGG
>CAZERK010000272.1:0-5504 GCA_964514515.1 uncultured Planctomycetaceae bacterium | reverse complement strand
GCTCCGATTGCTGAGTCGCCGAACGAGAGAGCCGCAGCGTCCGTCATCGGGTTGGGGCCCGTGGAGAGCCCATGAAGGGACAAGACGTCAAACCTTGGTCGCAAGTCGACGACGACTTCGATGAGCAGGACGCCCGCGACGCGGTCGCGCTGGCGGACGGGCGGCGTGCGTCTTCGTCCTCGCAGGGACGTTGGAGCGCCGACGAGGCCTCCGCGCAGGTTCTCAGCGGCTGGTGGATCCACGTGACGCCAAGTTGGGCGTTGGCTCCGCTTGTCGCCGCCGCGGCATGGCTCGGCGGGATGGTGACGCGGTACGTCGTCAGCGGAAAGGCCCTGCGTCCTTGGTCAATTGCCGGCGCTTTCGGATGCGTCCTCGTGGCCGGAGCGGTGTTGATCGTGGCGGCGCGAACCCGACGGGCCATGTTGGCGAGCATCCGCGCCGCGGCGAATCGCCCGGACGCCCTTTCGTTGGAGAAACTGACTCGCTTGCCCATCGGGGCCGAATTGCAGCCGCTTTATCAGTCCATCGAACAGCATATCGCCGATGTCGAGCGGCGAGCGGCCGAGATCGTGGATGAGCATCGACAACTCGGACTGGAGTTGAATCTGGCCGAGACGCAGAAGCAGCAGGTTCTGGCGATCATCGACGCGATGTCGGAGCCCGTGCTGGTGACGGATCCGTTCGATCAGCTCGCGCTGGTCAATCCCGCGACCGAGGAGCTGCTCGGCGTCTCTCGAAAGGACGTCATCCGACAGCCGGTCGCCGAGGTCCTCCGAGATGAGAAGCTGGTGCGAGCCCTGCGCCAGGCTCGGGAGGCGGACAGCCGCGCGGCGAGCCGGTTCTTCGAGCACGCGATCGGCGACGGCATCTACTCGATCCGGCTGTCTCCGCTGGAGGCGGAGGATGCAGACTCGAGCAACAGCGAGCCGTCCAGACAGCACGGCGTGGTCGCCGTCTTCCGCAACATCACGAAGGAGCGCGAGGCGGCGAAGAACAAGAGCGCGTTCGTCGCGCACGCCGCGCACGAGCTGCGTACGCCGTTGTCGTCGATCAAGGCCTACGTCGAGATGCTCGTCGATGGCGAGGCCGAGGATGAGAAGACCCGTAGCGAGTACTACGACATCATCCAGACGTCGGCCGATCGCCTGAGCCGGATGATCGACAACATCCTGAACATCAGCCGGATCGAGGCGGGCACGGTTCGCATCAACAAGACGCCGGTGGCGATGGCCTTGATCGTCAAGGAGGCGATCGACGTCGTTCGGCCGCAGGCGGAAGGCAAAGGCATCACGCTGACCGAGGAACTGACGCCCGTGGCGTACCAGGTGAACGCGGACCGCGACATGATCTACCAGGCGGTGCTGAACCTGCTGAGCAACGCCGTCAAGTACACGCCGGAAGGCGGCAAGGTCCACGTGCGGATGACGCCGCAGGAGGACAGCAGCACGATTCGCGTGGACGTCATCGACAACGGCGTCGGCATTCCCAAGGAGGACCTGCCGCGGATGTTCGAGAAGTTCTTCCGCGTCGAGGCCAACACGAAAATGGCCAAGGGCACAGGACTGGGCCTCAACCTGGTCAAGCACATCGTGGAGACGATCCACGATGGAAAGGTGACCCTGGCCAGCGAGGTGGGCGGATGACGGCACGGCGAGGCCGCTTGCCACGAACCGCCAAGGCCGAACGAGCCTGGACAACATGGGGGTAGTCAAGATGAGTGAGAGCACGATTCTGGTTTGCGACGACGAGCCGCACATTCTGCACGTTCTTTCGGCGAAGCTCAGCAACGCTGGCTTCGAGGTCTTCACCGCCGCCGATGGCGAGGAGGGCCTGCATCTGGCCAAGCAGCACCGACCCGCGCTGATTGTCACGGACTATCAGATGCCCATGCTCAGCGGCTTGGAACTCTGCGCCAAACTCCGTGCGGATCCCCAGACGCAGGATATTCCGGTCATGATGCTGACCGCGCGGGGCTACTCGCTGAGCGATGACGAGATCAAGAACGTCAACGTCCGCAAGATCCTGCCCAAGCCGTTCAGCCCGCGGGAAATTCTGCGGAGCGTTCAGGAGATTTTGGGCACAGCAGCCCCAGCGTGATTCGTCTCGACCAAGGAGGACTATACGATGCCGGTATCACCATCGACCGTTACCACCGAGGGCGCCGCTCGCCTGCCGACTCCCAAAGTTGGCATGCCGCTTTCTGAGGCGACATTTCAACGGCTTGCGCAGCATTGGAGCGGCTCCGGCGCCTGGCTATCGCTCTGGAATACCCAGGGGCAATGCGTGTCGGCCGCGTCCCCGGCTGGGCGTCTCTGGGAGACGCTCTGGCGGCACGCGCCGGGATTCCAGGCCGCGCTGGGCGATCTCGCCTCGCAGGCTTGCGTCGGCGACAGCCAACGTGCCAGCGAGGGGCCCGCACGGCCACACGTCCTGGGGCCCTGGCAGCCGGATATCGGTTTCCTCGCCGCGCCCGTCCGACGCCGACAGCATCTCATCGGAATCGTGCTGGCGGGTTTCATCATCGAGCAGCAACCGTCGGATGACCTCTGTGCTCGCCTCGCGTCTCAGTACGGACTGGATGGCAAGACGTTGCACAAGGCCGCGTCGGAAACCCGGATCACCCGGTCCGACGAATTCGCCGTGGCGGCGGCCACGCTCCCGCTGACCGTGGACCAAGCCCGGCAGATCGAGCGGAGCACGGAAGAGATCACCATCCTCACACACAATCTGGAGAACACGTACGAGGAACAGCACCTCATCTACCAGATCAGCTCGATGCTCAGTCTTCCGCAGCGGCCGGTCGATCCGTTGAAGTTGGTTGCGCAGGAGACGGTCGCGGTCTCCAGAGCTTCCGCCATCGCCTTCGTCCTGAGCGAGCGCGAGGACGTGGCGCGGCCGACCGGTGCACCCCGAGGCCGGTTGCTGCAGAGCCGCGAAGAACGCGGCGTCCAAGACGGGGTGGGGGCGCCCGGCCTGCGGGAGTTGGTGCGCCTGGTGGAGTCGCTGGAGATTGATCCCGCCGATTGCGCGCCGCACCTATTGATGAACGCCGTCTCCGATCAGCCCGCCCTGCGATGGGCTGCGGATTGGCTGAAGCACCTGGTCGCCATGCCGTTGTGGCACGAGAAGCAGCTTCTCGGCGTGATGCTGGCGATCAACTGCCAGGACGTGGGCGACTACACGTCCGTCGACGTGCAGTTGCTCAGAGCCGTGGCCGATCGCGTGGCCGCCTTCCTTGCCAACCAACACCTCTACGACGACTTGGCGGATCTGCTCATGGGGTTGTTGCACGCCTTGGTGAACAGCATCGATGCCAAGGATCCCTACACGTGCGGGCACTCGGAACGCGTCGCGCACATGAGCAAGGTTCTGGCCGAAGCCGCTGGCATGTCGCCGGCCGAGGTGCATCGTGTTTATTTGGCGGGCCTCATGCACGACGTGGGGAAGATCGGCGTGCCCGACGCCGTCCTGTGCAAGCCGGGCAAGCTGACCCAGGACGAGTTTGACGCCATGAAGCGGCACCCCGAGATCGGGGCCCGCATTTTGTCAGGCGTCCGGCAAGTCGCGGACCTGATCCCGGGCATCCTCTGCCATCACGAGCGGTTGGATGGTCGCGGCTATCCGCAACGGTTGGCCGGGCGGGAGATTCCGCTGTTGGGCCGGCTAATCTGCGTCACTGACTGCTTCGATGCCATGACGACCAACCGGACTTATCGAGCGGCCCTGCCGCTGCCGACGGCCGTCGCGGAGATCAGGCGTTGTGCCGGGACCCAGTTCGATCCTGCGTTGGCGGAGTTGTTCCTGCAAGTCGATCTGGAACGGATGATGAAGGAGGCGCGCGAATGCGCCAGCGCCGATCCGGCCATCGGACAGATGGGAGCGCTCGGCGGTTCGATGCGGCTGCTGCGCGCCTCCGCATCGCTGAAGCAGGGCTTGGAGACGATCTCCGGCGGCGTCGGGACTGCAGCCTGTTCGGGCGGGCCCGCGCGCACGGAGCCGGCGGCGACGCTGCCAGAACGTTGAGGAGTCTGGTTTGGCCACTTCCATCACCGACTACGGAAACGTCACCGCCTTGACGGTCCAAGAAGAACTGGCCGGCGAGGAGGCGGAGATTTTCACGGGCCGAGCGGCCGATTGTCTGAACCGCGGCAAGTTCAACTTCGTCGTGGATTGCGCGTCGCTGGACGGGTTCGACAGCGCGGGTTTGGAAGCGTTGCTGGACCTCCAGAACCGCTGCGAGGACCAGCTCGGCGCCGTCAAACTGTGCAGTCTGAACGAGACGTGTGCGAAAGTCCTGGAGATCACGCGCCTGGCCAGACGCTTTGAAATATTCGGCGAACTGGAATCCGCCGTGAAGAGTTTCGGTTGATCGCAAAGCCGCCGCGGCAGGATCGCGGCGAGCTGGGGGGACGGCGCCCGAGGCCGTGACGGATACATGCTTGCTCCGACAGCCAGCAAGACGCGAAAGCAGGTCGGCCAGATCCTGGTGGCCAAGGGGATCCTGACGGAGCAACAGATCGAGGCCGCGATCGAAGAGCAGCAGCGTCGCGACCACAAGCAGTTGCTCGGCGAAATCCTGGTCGAGCTCGGCATGGCCACGGAAGACCAGGTCATCGAGTCCCTGGCCGAAGCCTACAGCGTTCCCTACGCCAAGCTCAGCCCCCGTCTGGCCGACGCCAAGGTCATCGACCTGGTCCCCCGCGAAATCCTTGAGAAGCACAGCTTCCTGCCGCTGTTCAAGGTGCACAACGTTCTGACGGTCGCGATGAGCGAGCCGTCCAACGTGTTCCTGATCGAGGAAGTCTCCCGGCTGACGGGTTGCTCCGTCCAGGTGGTCGCCGCCACCGCGGCCGACATCCACGCCATCCTCGCCCAGTACGTCAAGGCGGCCAGCGTCTTCGTGATCGACGACATCATCGAGGACGTCTCCGATGACACCTTCGAGCTGATCGAATCCAAGGTCGAGGACATCACCAATCTCGAAGGCATGGCGGGCGACTCGCCGGTCATCAAGCTCGTCAACTACCTGTTCTATACCGCCGTCAAGGAGGGCGCCAGCGACATCCATATCGAGCCCGACGAATCGCACCTGCGCGTCCGCTACCGCGTGGACGGCGTGCTCTACGAGAAGCTCAACCCGCCGTCACAGTTGATGGCCCCGATCGTCTCGCGCATCAAGATCATGTCCGGACTCGACATCGCAGAACGGCGTCTGCCCCAGGACGGCGGCATCCACGTGATGATGGAGGGACGGCCCATCGACCTGCGCGTCTCGACGCTGCCCAACATGCACGGCGAGAAGGTCGTCATCCGCATCATCGATAACTCCCAGGCCCTGATCAACCTGGAGACGCTGGGCTTCTCCATCGACATGCTCAAGCAGTTTCGGCTGCTCCTGCACAAGCCCCACGGACTCGTGCTCGTCACCGGTCCGCCGGCCACCGCAAACCCCACGACCGAATACCCGCCCATGCCCCCCACAACAACCCCCCCCCTAACCGAAG
>CAZERK010000271.1:0-5511 GCA_964514515.1 uncultured Planctomycetaceae bacterium | reverse complement strand
GGCGGCCAGGGCCAGAGGCTGGGCACCGGGGCTTGCCCTCTCGTTAGAGCAGCATCACCCCACTTCGGCCCAGAAACCGCCCCCGTGCCGTCAGTATCGGTCCTTGACGTGTGCCGCATTAGGCTGGGGGCGCAGGCTGCGTCGCGACATGAGGACATGGCTGCCGGCGCGGCTGAGTTTGACGCGATGGGAGTGCCGCGCCGTCGAGCGACTCCAATGCCCGTACCTGCATCCCAGGGCAGCGCGCACCTCGGCCGGCCAGGCCTGCTAGGCTGATGCTAGGCGACGGCCCAAACGGCGATCGGAGCGGCTCTCACGATGAGGGTCTGCTCACCTGGCGTCTTCTTGCTATTCGACGGAGATCGTCCAGCGACTTGTCAGGGTACTGCTTGATGAGCTTCTCGTACTCGTCGGCAGCCTTCTGTGCCATGCCGTTGCGCTCGAACTGCTCGGCCCGATCAAGAGCCCCCGCGATGGATCGCCGCGTCTGCTCCTGTCGGATGATCCGGCGGGTCTTGTCGTCGTCCTTGATCCGGCGGACGCGATCAGCGCACCGGCGGCCCGTCGGACAGTCGGGGAATCGTTTCGCGATCTTCTCCAAGGCTTTGAAGAGGTCGAGGTTCTTCGTGGCGTCCTTTCGAGCCTTGGCGTCCAAAGGCGGGATCCTCCTGTATCGCTTGGCCGCTTCGTATTCCTGGATCGCTTCCCGCGCTTTGGGATCCGCCACGATTGTGTCGATCAGAGCGACGGCCGCAGCCGACACGTTTGGCATGTCGCCGGCGCCTGGGACGCCCGTGAAGATGTTCGCAAACCCGACGCGAGTCTGCTTGGCGAGCTTCAAAGCCTCCCGATACGCTCCGTCTTCGAAGAGCCGCCTCGCCTCGGCAAGCTGGGCCATGCCTTGCTCGTGCATTTGTAGGAGTTCGTCGAGGGCCGATCTGCCCAGGCCGTCCTCCATTCCGACCAGCCCGATGACCGACTTGAATTTTCCCTTCGCAGACTGGAGCTGGCCCTTTTCGCGAAGCCGGACACCAGCGTCGTAGTACCGCTCCGCCTTGCGATGCCGGGCTGCGGCATTGGCCGCCGCCGGTTCTGACGGATCACCAAAGCCGCTCCCATCCCACGGGCCTTCTACGGGCGGCCGATGCTTGTCGCGTCCTCGAAGTTGGCCTGGCGCGCCGTCCGGGACGGCCAGGATCAGCGCAACAGCCAGCAACGCCCATCCGAACAGGGTCCTGTGAGTTTGCCTTCTTGCCGGCATTTGAACAAAGATCTCAGCGAATGCGCGGCCCGCCCGGTGCCGTCTCGAAGATCGACTGCGTTCGCAGAATCCTCCATTCGCCTGGGAAAGCATGGTAGGCGTGGATGTGCAATTCGTTCTGCCGCGTTTCGTAGTCGATGAAGGAGAACGGCTCCAGCCCGCCCGTCGACCATTGGCCGTAAGGGACGAACAAGCCTCGCTTTTTCGCATAGCGAGCGAGGTCTCGGTACGTCGTTCGGAAGATGTGCTCCGTCGTCTCCTCGACCTGGCTGCTGAAGATATAGCGAACATTGTCGCTGAAGCGGTACTGAAAGTCGCGTTCGCCGCGGTAGCGGAACTGGGTGACCAGATTGCGATCCGTCAGCAGGTCGCTGGGGACGGCCGTCATCTCCGTGACCATCAGTCCGTTCGTCTGCAACGTTACGACATGTCCCAAGCCCGTGATCCAGATATCCGTCTGGAAGTTGCCGTACTCGATGTGTTTATCGAGGAAGATGTGGAACAACTCGGGATGCAGGGCCCGACGGTACAGGAAGAAACAAAGGTCCGTACTGCGTTGTTTAGTCAATCCCAATTCCACGTGCGAAATCCTGTCCAGCTTGCCGAGGTACTTCACAACTACTAACGTCGCCTGCAGCCAGAGCTTGCAGCATTATACTCGTTGCCTTCGCCGCAGAGCAACGAAAGACTTCTGAAAAAGCCATGATCCAGCAATGACGGCTTTGCTCGTTGTAAGCCGCTTTATCACAAAATCTTATACGTCTGTCGCGACCGCCGGTTCACGGGTATCAACGCTGCAGACGACGCATCACTTCAATAGCAATCGCGTCGTGTTATCGTGTATGAGGGGAACGAGGCATGGACGGCGCCAGAATCCGCATGCCGCGGGCGGCAGCATGTTGTTAGCGTAGCGAAGTTTGGCTGCTCGCAGCTTGTTGCTCTTGCAGGTGCAGCTACAATCCAGACGCCCTCGTCATTGGAGGCTTTGCTTTGACGCTTTACCAAGCACCGTTGCCAACGAAATACGCCAACCTCGAACCGGAGACGGCGCGAGACTTAATCGAGAGTCATAAGTCGCGTTTTGGTAGGAAGTTAGTCATCCTCGGCCATCATTATCAACAGGACGAAGTCATCGAGCTGGCGGACTTTGCAGGCGACAGCCTAAAGTTGTCGCAAGTCGCTGCTGAACAGAAGGATGCGGAGTTCGTCGTCTTCTGCGGCGTGCATTTCATGGCCGAATCCGCCGACATCCTGACCGACGAGACCGTCCAGGTCTTACTGCCGGACCTCGCGGCGGGGTGTAGCATGGCCGACATGGCGGCGATGGATCAGGTTGATGACGCCTGGTCCCGGCTGGCGGCGGCGCCGGATGCTCGGATCGTCCCGATTACGTACGTCAACTCCTCGGCCGCCGTAAAGGCGTTTTGCGGCCGGCATGGCGGCGCGTGCTGCACGAGTTCAAACGCCAGGAGCGTTCTTGAATGGGCTCTGGAGGGCGAGGAGTCGAGCCGTCCGTCGGGCAAGCGCAAGGTTCTTTTTTTGCCCGATCAGCACCTCGGTCGGAACACGGCCTACACGATGGGCTGGCCCCTGGAAGCCATGCGCATCTACGACCCGGGGCTGACCGGCGGAGGGCTGAGCAATGCCGCGATCCGGGACGCAACGGTCATCCTGTGGAAGGGGCATTGCAGCGTCCATCAGCTTTTCACAGCCCAGCAGGTGGACGCGATTCGAGCGGCCGACTCACGATTTCGAGTCATCGTTCACCCGGAATGCGACTGGTCGGTCGTCCAGAAGGCCGATCTGGCGGGCAGCACGGAGTACATCATCAGGACGATTGACGCGTCTGAGGCCGGCAGCCGCTGGGCGGTCGGGACAGAGGTCCATCTCGTTCATCGCCTGGCCAAGCGGCACGAGGGCGTCAGGACGGTCCGCCTTCTGGCGGGCATTCAATGCCTCTGCACGACGATGTATCGCATCGATCTGCCGCACCTGCTTTGGCTGCTCGACGAGCTGTCAGAAGGCCGAGTCGTCAATCGCATCCAGGTCGATCGGGAAACTCGGGTGGATGCTCGCGTCGCGCTTGATCGCATGCTTGCCTTGGTCGGAGACGGCGGGGTCAAGGCGCGTGCGCTGTAACATCGGCTCCAGGACGGCGCCGAGCCTGGGCCAGCGAGCCTGCCCCGGCCTCACGGTGCGCAGCCAGCATGGCCTCGCGGATCAGCCGCTACGACCAAATCCTGCGCCGTTGCGCCACGCTGACGGGAGCCGCGGCCGCCGTCGGGGCAACAGTCGCAGCCGGCGCCGGAGTCAGGATCGGGGCCGGCGTTTCCCATCGCTCCTCGACCCAGGCGACCAGTTCCCTGACGTGATCGACGCTGGCCTTGAACGTCGACCGTTCCTCGTGCGTCAAGTCCAGCTCGATGACGCGCTGCATGCCGCCGGCGCCCAGGACGCAGGGGACGCCGACGAAGTAGCCGCCAACGCCGTATTCCTTGTCGCAGTAGGCGGCGCAGGGAAGGATACGCCGCTTGTGCTTGACGACGGCCTCGGCCATCTGCACGGTTGCCGCGGCGGGTGCGTAGTACGCGCTGCCGGTCTTGAGGAGGGCGACGATCTCGCCGCCGCCTTTGCGCGTGCGTTCGATGATGTTGTCGAGGCGGTTCTTGGGAATCAACTCGGTCACGGGGATGCCGGCGACGCTCGTGTAGCGTGGCAGCGGCACCATGTCGTCGCCGTGGCCGCCCATCAGTACGGCGGAGATGTCCTCGACGCTGCAATCCAGCTCCATCGCGATGAACGCGCGATAGCGAGCGGTATCGAGGACGCCTGCCTGCCCCACGATCTGATTCGTCGGCAGGCCCGTCGCCTTCCATGCCGTCTGCACCATCGCATCCAACGGGTTCGAGACGATGATGAAGAACGCGTTGGGGCTGAAGCGCACCGCCTGTTCGCTGACGGTTCGGACGATCTTCATGTTCGTTGCCATGAGGTCGTCACGGCTCATGCCGGGTTTGCGCGCGATGCCGCTCGTGATGATGATGACGTCGGACTCGGCCGTGTCCTCGTAATCGTTCGTGCCGATGATCTTGGTGTCGAACCGTTCGATAGGAGACGCCTGAAGAAGGTCCAGGCTTTTGCCTTGCGGCATCCCTTCAACGATATCGAGCAGAACGATGTCCCCGAGTTCCTTCGCGGCCGCCCAATGCGCGCACGTAGCGCCGACGTTGCCCGCTCCGATGATCGTGATCTTAGGTCTTCGCATCGCTGCGCCTCCGGCCCATCTGGTCGAACGGGTTCGCCGCCCCGTACCGAACTGCTGGGATGATAGTCGTCGAGCGATCGCGGCGACTTCCGTGCGTCACGGAAATCTGTCGACTACACTCTGCGCGGCGTGGGAAGCACGGAGCAGTCGACACGTGATCGGATGACTGCCGCTTGTCATCCGCTGACCGAGGGCGCTGAAGGTCTCGCAGATGTCCCGGAGCCCGTTTCTCGGTCCTGCCGGCGTCGCTCAAAACGGATGAAGCGAGCTTGTTCTCCGCGGATACGTAGAGCGTTGAAACCAGATGAAGCGAGCCTGTACTCTGTTATGGGCGCGACGGAAGCGCCGCGCCGGATAAATACGTTGACTCGTTCATGCGCCGTAGACGGCACGAAGCGAAAGTAGGACGTCTTTGATGGGGTGTCATGAAGACGGCATAACGGGCAGGCGATGCGACGCATCAGGCGTGGTCTTCGTGGTCGCGACGCTGCTGAGTTGGTCCAGCGTCCTGCTGTTGCTCGCGCATCTCACGCCCTACATCGATGCGTGGACGGCCAACGGCTGGCGCTACGGCGTGTCCGCCCTGATGTGGATGCCGGTCCTGGCGATGGGGCGGCGTTCGCGGACGCTGCCGGCGGGGATCTGGCGACGGGCGTTCGTGCCGGCGGTCGTCAACTGCGCCGGTCAGGCGTGCTTCGCGCTGACGCCGTACTACATCGGGCCGGGCTTGGCGGGTTTTCTGCTCCGCGTCTCGTTGGTTTCGTCGACGTGCGGCGCGATGTTGCTGTTCGCTGATGAGAGGCGATTGCTCAAGCGCGGCGCGTTCTGGGGGGGGATGGGACTGATCGTCGCGGGCGCGGTCGGTACCGTACTCCTGGGTGAAGGGGCCATCGAAGGCGCCACCGCGACGGGCATTCTGTTAGGCGTGCTGGCCGGGGCGGTCTTTGGGCTCTACGGCGGGGCCGTTCGCTACGACAGGAGGGAT
>CAZERK010000270.1:0-5523 GCA_964514515.1 uncultured Planctomycetaceae bacterium | reverse complement strand
CGCTGATCGCGGCGCCGAGCACGGCCAGTATCACGAGCGACCATCGCAGCATCGGTTCTCGCCTCCCTGGAACCCTTCCCGATTGCGTGGTCGGTACGGTATGCAAATGCCAATCGCCCCGGCATCCTACCGACAATCGGGGCCCGGCTCCGAGACGAGGAAAACCTGCGTCGTCCGCGGGGGAAACAACGCTGCCTGCGCGCGAGGAACGCGCTAGACCTCGCGGATGGGGAGCTTCGCGGACGGTAGCGCGGTCCTCCGCACGTACGCCGACCGATACCAATACTGTGCGACACCCAGAAGGGCCGCCACCAGTAGCGGGCAGAGAACAAACCGCAGGTAGCCGAAGAGCACGTCGCCGGTCGACGGACCCAAGTCCGCCTGCCGACTCAACTCATCGATGCCATAGAACGCGGACGGAACGCTCAGGATGTCCTCTGGCGCGACCCGCACCCACGGCACGAGCATGGCCAAAGCCGCCATCGCCCATACGCAGGACTTCGCAAGCGCCGCCGCCCCGCCGAGCCGAGCTGTCAGGCTGGCCAACAGGGACACGATCAGGACGCCGGCCACGATCAGCGCGGAGGCTCGACCGATGAACCCGGAGACCGCCAGCATCCATTCGATGCCCGGCTCCCATCGGCCGCCCGCGCCGCCCGCCTGCGACTGACGGAACAGGACCAATGCGATGAGATGGAACAGGACCGCCACGAAGGTCTGCCACAAGCAGGGATTCTTTGCATGACGCAAGACGTCGACGGCCGACAGGAACTCCTTGCCCAACTCGCGATTCGCCAGTTCAGAGTCGTCCATGAGTCCCCACCCGCAAGACGCCCGACGCGAGTCTTCGCGCCCGTTCCCGAATCGCTGCGCCGCACCGCTCCGTTCCGTCTTCCCCAACCGAGGCGCCGACCGGCTGCGCCTGACCGGCGGGACAGCTCAGTCTTGCCTGATCAGCGCGGCCGCTCAGCCGCATCCGACCGTCGGGTCCGCACCCTCGCACGCGACCGAAGGCTCCGCCTGTTAGGGCCGCCGGCGCCACCCGAAGAAGGCGGTCTACCCTCTCGTCGTCGCTCCCCCGACCGCCATCGCGCCTCGAGCCGGCACGCGCATCACCTGTCGGGAAGAGCCTACCGTGCGACCGTCCTCACGAAGATACTTCACGACGAACGCGACCTGCCGGCCTTCCACATCCAGCTTCGGGTCCCACAACAAGCGAAGCCCGTAACCCCAGCCGAGCATCGTCTCCTCCTTGGCGCGCCAGGCGTAGGCCTCCTCGGACGACATGCGCCATTCGTACGCGGGCGCCGCCTTCTCGCGGCCTTTCTCGTCGCGGTCCAGGCGGAACATCTCGACGATGATCGTTCCCGTCCCAAACACGCCCTTCGGTCGGCCGGCCCCTTCCAGGTAGACCGTGCATCGAACGCCGTTGATCCGCCCGCTGCCGTCGCTGTCGCACTTCATCCAGGGATCGGCGCTGAAGAACTTGTTGACTCGCACGATATTCGAGGAGGTCGGCGGCGACTTCTTGCCGTCGCCCAGCTTCCCCCAATCGGTCTGCCAGGCGCCGCCAGACTCCGGACCGCAACGGAGCAGGCACAAGAAGCCCGCCATCACCAACATCAGCGGGATATCTCGCCGTCTCTTGCCCATTTTCCCTGCCCATCCTCCCCAAACGACGATCCCGTCCGCGGGCAATCGCCGTCGAACGCCGCCGCCCGGTTCGAGCGCCCGCTCCCCGCGCAGCTACGGACTGGCGGTTGCTCTCTCGTGCTGCCGCCACGCCACCGCATTCTCATCGCCCGGCAAGAGCGGTCCGTAGCGCGGCGCCTGCGGACCATACTTCTGCTTGGGCTCCGCCGCGGGCGACGTTGGTTGCTCGCCCGCCTCCGGCGGAACAAGCTCCTCAGGCGCCGCCTCGATGCTCGGGACTTCCGACTCGGTTTCCGGCTCGATCCGCAGCTTGCCGAACATGGGGCTCTGCTTCATGTTGTCGGTAATGATGCCCGAGCCGTCGCGTTCCTCGATGCTCAAGCGTCGGCCGTCCTCGACCGTCCGCACGATCCGCGGCGTCATGGCGATCATCAACTCGGTCTTGTTGACCGAACGCGTGGTCGACCGGAACAACATGCCGAGTCCGGGGATGTCGCCGAGCAGCGGCACCTTGGACTCGCCCTCTCGCTCCGTCGTGCGAATCAGGCCGCCGATGACGACGGTCTCGCCGTCTTTCACGGCGACGTAGGTGCTGGCCTTCTGCGTACTGAACACGGGCGCCAGCACGCCGTTGCCGATGTCGATCGTCGAATCCGAGATGTTCGAGATTTCCGGCTCCACCTTCAGGTACACGAAGCCGTCCGGATTGATGTTCGGCTCGATCTTCAGGATCGTGCCGATGTCCTCGTACTCGACCTGGCTGCTCACCTGGCCGCTGTCCGAGACCTGCGTACCGCGAACGAACGGCACGTTCTGGCCGATGCTGATCTCCGCCGTTTGATTGTCCTGGCACATGATCATCGGCCGCTGGATGACTTCCAACCGGCTGTCGCTTTGCAGGGCCCGCACGAGGAAGTTGAAGTCCTCGCCCGTGAGCGTGAAGCTGAAGCCCGCCAGCCCGCTGCCCGCCGCGCCCACGTCCGTGCCGCCGATCACGTCGAAATGGCTGCTCTGCAAGACGCCGTTGCCGCCCACGACCGCCGTCTCGCTGAAGCGAAGCTGCTGCAAGGCGAATTCCATGCCCATCTCGAACCGGTCGTCGAGCGTGACCTCCGCGATCATCACCTGGATCATCACCTGAGGCGGCGGCTGATCGAGCTGCTCGATCACCGACAGCACCTGCGACTTGTATCGCGGGCTCGCCGACACGATCAACTGGTTCGAGGGCTCGTGGGCGACGACCGTCACCTCCTGCTCTAGTCGGCGCTGCGGCGACAGACTCTCCGTAAAGCGATCCAGCATCTGTTGTTCGGACTGTATCCAGGATTCGACGGCCGTCTGCATGTCCTCCGCTTCCATGTTGACCAGCGAACCGACCGTGTGCTCGCGGTCCTGGCTGCTGCGCGAATCCAACTGGTCGATGATGTCAGCCACGACGTCCACGTCCTCGGGCCAGCCCGCCGCGATAATCGAGTTCGTGCGCTCGTCGGCCACGAACGTCGTCTTGGGTCTGCCGAACGTGCCTTTGCGCTCGAGGCCGCCTTGAGACAAGGCCGAGGGCACGCCGCCCGTGGAACTCGACCCCCCTTCCACCTGAATCTCACGGCCCTTTTGAAACTCCTGCTCCGCCTCTGATCCCTCATCCATCGCGAACATCTTCTCGAGCAGGTCCACGAGCTTCGTGGCGTCGGCGTTCACGAGCGTGAAGACCTTCACCAACACCGAACGCTTCTGGATCATGTCCAGGTGCTGGATCAGGTGCTTGATCAGCTTCAGGCTGTTCGGCGGCGCCACGACGATGACGCTGTTCGCCCGCTCGTTGTACGTGATCTGAACGTTCTCGCGGATCGCCTCGAGGAAGACGTCCTTGCCGCGGGGATCCGTCGACGCGAAGCTGATCAGCATCGAGCTCAGCTCGCGCGCCTCCTCGGATTGCGTGCCACCGCCGCCCCCCTGCGCCGATTGACCGGTCATAATCTCGTTGAGCAATTCGGACATCTTCTTGGCGTCCTCGTTTTCGCACAGAAAGATGCCGACCTCCGTGTAGCCTTTGGCCTCGGCTTGGTCGAGTCGGGATACGACCTCTCCGATGTTCTTCAACTCGCCCGGCGGTGCCGCCACCACGACCGAGTTCGTCCGTTTGTCTTCGACGACGGCGATCATCTGAGCGCCGCTCTCGCCGCCCCGACCCGCTTCGTAGAGCTGCTCCAGGATTTCCTTCACGCGCTCCGCCCGGGCCCGTTCCAACGGGAACACCCGCACCCGATCGATGACCGTCGACGGCCGATCGAGCCGCGCGACCAGGTCCGCGACGAGCACGTGGTCCTCCCGCGAGGCGTTGATGAGGAGGCTGTTCGTGGCGTCGTTGCTCTCCACCGTCACCTTGACGTCGGGAACCTGGGCGCCCGTCGCGCCCTGTCGAGGCTGGTTGCGCTCCTGGAAGATGTTGGTGATCATCTCCCCGACCTTGGACGCCGGCGCCTCCTCCAGCGTGTAGACCTGCATCGTCTGACCCGGCTGACCGGGCTCGACGTCGAGCTTGCGGATCATCTCGACGGCGCTGTCGATGCCGTCCTTGGTCCCGCCGACGACGATCCGATTGCTCCGATCGTCGGCGAAAACGGTGATGCCGAACCCGCCCTTGGCCTCGCCCCCGCTGCCTTCCTCGCGGATCTTCTGCAACTGCTCGAAGTAGTCTTGCACCTGCGCCGCGATCTTCACGGCGTCGCCGTGCTCGATCGTGATGAGCCGGGTAATCGCGGCGTCCCACGGCGTGGCTACGCTGTTCATCCGCTTGTAGATTTCGCGGACCAGTTCCATGTTCTCAGGGCTCGCCGAGACGATCAGGATGTTCGACCGGTCGTCGACGCTCATCACGACCTTCTCGCGATCCTGCTTCACCTGGCTGTCGCCGCCGCCGCCGCTCTTATAGACGCCTTCCTTGAACAGTTCGTCGATCGTCTCCTTGACGCGATATGCACCGACGTTGTCGCACACGAAAAACTCGACGACGCCCGGAACGCCGAACTCCTGGTCCAGCTCCGCGACCTTCCTGGCCAGCACCTCGTAGTTCTCCCGTGACGCCGCCACGAGCAGCGAGTTGGAGACTTCGTCGACCTCGATGGCGACCTCATCCTCGGGCCGGACCTTGCCGTCGATCGTTCGCATCTCGGCCCGCTTGTCGAACAAGGCCTTGAACGGCGAGGACAGGTCCTTCGCCGAGTTGTACCGCAGGCGAACGATGTAGATGTCCGCCATGGGGTTCAGTTCCAGGGCCTCGATCTTGTCAACGACCGCCTTGATCGCGTCGAAGTCCGACTTGCTCGCCGCGACGATCAGCGAGTTGCTCCGCTCGTCGGCGACGATGGCCGGCACCTCCAGCTTCAGGCCCTCGCCGCCGCCGGACTCCCGTTGGTTCTTGCGCTGCTCCCAAAGGTCCTTGAGCTTGTCCGCCAAATCCGTCGCCGTGCTCTTGTGCAGCGTGATCGTGCGGATGTTCTCGATCAGCGCCGACGCGGGAATATCCAACTTCTGGATCAGCCCGCGCAGCTCCTCCATCCGCGCCGGTCGAGCCGCGACAATCAGCGATTCCGATCGCGGGTCCGCCTTGATGACGACCTTCTCGATCTTGTCCGCGTTGGGCCCCGTCCCCTTGGGCAGCGCCTCCGCCCGCTTCTCCATCATGTCGCTCAAGAAGGTCTCGAGCGCCGTCGCGCTGGCCATCTCCAGCTTGACGATCTCGATCGGCATCGGCTCGAGGCCCTTGACGTCCAACCTCGCAACCAGGTCCTTCAGCACGGCCACCGACTCCGGCCGGCCGACGATGAGCACCTGATTCGTCCGCGCGTCGGGCTTGATGACGGCGCGATA
>CAZERK010000269.1:0-5529 GCA_964514515.1 uncultured Planctomycetaceae bacterium | reverse complement strand
ATCCGAACGACAAGGGAGCGCTTGTCCGTCTTGTAGTCGGCCTTGTCTTTCGTCCTGTCCTTCGTCTTGCTCAACGCTGTAGCAGCTCCCGTTGCTGGGCGAACATCCGCTTCCGTGCGGACTCCACGAGGAACTGGCAGAGTTGCGGCATGTCGAGGCCCGCCTTCGCGGCCGCTTTGGGCACGAGCGAATGCGACGTCATGCCGGGGATCACGTTCACCTCGAGCAGATACGGCTTCAGGCTTCCGCCGTCCACGCGCCAGTCGACGCGCGAGAAGTCCCGGCAGCCCGTTCCGCGATGGGCGCTCAGGCTCATCTCCACGATCTGGTCGAGCAGCACGCTCGGCAGATCGATGTCGAACAGATACTGCGTATCATCGTCCAGGTACTTGGCGGCGTAGTCGTAGAACTCCCGCCGGGTCCTGATTTCGATCGGGGGCATCGCTCGATCGCCCACGACGCCCACCGTGATCTCCCATCCGGGGATGAACTCCTCGACCATGCAGCCGCCGTACTTGCCGACCAGCTCCTCGACGAACGGTCGCAAGGCGGCGGCGTCTCGGATGATGCGGCAGTTCAAGCTGCTGCCCTCGCGGACCGGTTTGACGACGACCGGCAGGCTCCAGGCGGCGACCGCCTCGCGAACCGTCTCCGCGGTCGCGACGGCCCAACGCGGCGTCGGGAGGCCCAACTCGACGAATCGCTTCTTCGACAGGGGCTTGGCGATCGGCCGGGCGCCGGCGGCGGGGCCGCTGCCCACGTAGCACAAGCCGCGCTGTTCGAGGATGCGCTGAACCTGCCCGTCCTCCCCGAACTCCCCGTGCAGGGCCACGAAGACGCAGTCGACCTGCCGAGCCAACGCGCCCAGGTTGCCCGGCGAGATATCCGCGGTATAGACGTCGTGCCCCAGGGACGCCAAGGCCTCGCTCACGGCCTTGCCGCTTTGCAGACTGATATCCCGCTCGCCGCCGGCCCCCCCCCGCCAACACGGTGATCGCCAGCTTGTGCTCTGTCGGCCGTCGGGACAACTCCGTTCGACCAGAATCGACGCTCGTCGAGTTCTCTATCTTCGTGGCGGCCAACGCCGTGCTCCCTTTAGCACAAATAGGCCTATTCTCATCCGAGCCGCAGACTTACCAAATCTCCACCTCGGGCTCCAACAGAATGCCGAACTGCTGCTCTACGCGCTCCCGGATCAATTCGATCAGCGCGATGACGTCAGCCGCGCGGCCGCCCCGATCCGCCAGGATGAAGTTCGCATGACGGTGCGAGACGCTCGCGCTGCCGATCCGCGTCCCTTTCAGGCCGGCCCGGTCGATCAACGCCCCGGCCGCGGAACCGTCCGGGTTGCGGAAGATACAGCCCGCGCTGTGCGAACCCATCGGAGGCTGCGTATTCTGCTTGTACATCCAGACCTCGCGAAAACGCCGAACCAGTTCCTGCGGATCGATCTCCGCCAACTCCAGGTCGACCCCCACGATCAGATCGCCGCCGAGGTCGCACTGCCGGTAGCGAAAGCCGAGGTCGTCGTGCTCGCGCTCGTGGATTTGCCCGTCCGGGCCGACGACGCGCAGGCTGCTCACGGCCGTGCCGATCTCCCCGTAGCGCCCGCCGCAGTTCATGCGAACGCCGCCGCCGACCGTGCCGGGAATGCCCGCGAGGTTCTCCAAGCCCGCCAAGCCGCGCCGCACGGTGTTCCGGACCAACGTCGGCAAGTCGACGCCGGCGCCTGCCGCTACGCTGCCGCCGTCGTATTGGGTCTGGCAGAGCGACTCCGCCGTCAGCCGCATGATGACGCCGCGCACGCCCTCGTCCCGAATCAGCACGTTCGCCCCTCGACCGAGCACGCGAAGCGGGACGCCGTCGTCACGGCACCGTCGCACGATCTCGGCGACCTGCTCCTCGGTTCGCGGTTCGACGTAGTACTCCGCGCACCCACCGAGACCGAACCACGTCAAGGAGCCGAGCGGAACATCCCGTCGGCAGATATCAGGAAAGGCGTCGAACAAGCTCATCGGAGATTTTCCAAACGTCCCCGGCGCCCATGGTCAGCACCACGTCGCCGCTGCGGGCCTCGGCACAGATATGCCCCACGATCTGCTCGTGCGTGGGCAGGTAGCGCGCGTCGGCCCCGTTGGTTCGAATTCGATCCACGAGATTGCGGCTGCAAATCGCCTGTCGCTCCTGTTCGCTGTCGCGGACGAAGTAGATGTCCGGCACGAGCAGGCAATCCGCCAGTCCGAAGCTCCGTGCGAAGTCCTCGAGGAGGAACCGCGTCCTCGAATGCTGATGCGGCTGGAAGATCACCCATAGGCGGCGTCCCGGATGGCATTCCCGCACGGCGGCCAGCGTGGCCCTGACCTCCGTCGGATGATGCCCGTAGTCGTCCAGCAGGAGGATGCCGCCGATCTCCCCGCGCTCGGTCATGCGCCGCCTAGCGCCGCAGAAGCCCGGCAGCGCCGCGGCAATATCGTCCGGCGCGATGCCGGCATGATGTGCGAGAGCCGTCGCGACGAGGCCGTTGAGTACCTGATGCCGCCCGGCCAGGTTCGCCATGTCCGCCCGAAGGAACGGCTCGCCGCGATGATGCACGTCGAAGGAGTAATGCCCTCGCGTATGCACGACGTTCGCCGCACGCCAGACCATGCTTGGCCCGAGCCCGAAGGTCTCGATCGCGGCCGTGGCATTCTCGACGGCCCGCGTTACCGCGGCGTCCTCTCCGTTGGCGATCAGCACGCCGTCGGAGGGCATCCCGGCGGCGAACGCCGCGAACGCGTCGATGATGTCATCCAGACCGCTGAAGCAGTCGAGATGATCCTCCTCGATGTTCAGGATGGCCGCGTACTTCGGCCGGTAATTCAGAAACGAACGATCGTACTCGCACGCCTCGACAACGAAGTGCGGACCGTCGCCGACGCCCGCCCCGCCGCCGAGCTGCTTGACTTCGGCTCCGACCACAAACGTCGGGTCCGCCTTGGCCTGCCGCAGGATGTACGTCAACAACGCGGTGGTCGTGCTCTTGCCGTGCGTGCCCGCGATCGCGATGCCGGTGCGCAGCGCCATCACACGCCCCAGCATCTCCGCGTACTTCAGGCAGCAGGCGCCCCGCCGCCGGGCCTCTGCCAATTCGGGGTTGTCGTCCTTGATCGCTGCGGAATAGACGACAAGCTCGCAATCCCGCGGCACACTGATCGGCGCGTGACCGAGCGTAATCGTCGCGCCCATCTCCTCGAGCCGCTCGAACGTATTCGACCAAACGAGGTCTGATCCGCTGACGACGGCTCCGCATCGCAGGAAGACGCCCGCCAGCCCGCTCATCCCGCAGCCCCCGACGCCGATCAGATGCACGCGTTTGGCCGCATAGGGACTCGACCAATGCTGTCGGCCCGCCAAAACGGCGCAGCGCGCGACTAACAAGCTCCGTGCCTCCTGATCGACGCCAGATCCCGTGATGACTTCCGCCATGCGGGCTCACCTCCCTGGGAAGCCTCGGGCGCCCCACCTGTCTGCTTCGTCCCGAACTGGCCGCTCAAACGGCCCACGATGATCCCCCAAGCTCAGGGCGAGTCCGCATCCGTACGGCCCCCGTGCTCTCCTCGCACGCCAACCCCGGCCATCCTACCTACATACGCCGCCGAGCCGCAAGCTGTTTGCGCGCGGCCTCGTCTCCTCGGCTGGGCAATCGCATTCTCGCCGTGTCGCCCCCCGTGGTTATGAGCCCGAACAGAGGCGCGGCCATCGGGACGCCGCGCCTGACGCTCGCTTCCTGCCGCCTTTGCGAACCGCGAGGGACCACTTGGCTCATGAGTTCGTCAGGCGGACGGGGGCGACGATTCCAAAACGTTTTTCGCTCGCTCGTTGCGTTCCCGGCGCGAGACCTGTCTTCCGCTTCGATCGCGCAAAACAGGCGCGGACGATCCCCGACGCCTACGGCAGACACAATCCTTATCGGGTCGGAAAAACGCATTTCTTGAGGCCGGCAGACGCCCGCGTGCGGCAGCTTGGGGCTGCTTCAGGGCGCCAGGGAGCCCGGATTTCCCTTCGCCGACCGATCCCGCGCGACGGGAGTCAACGGCAACTTGCCGGCAAGCCCCGGATTTGTCTTGCCGACGAGCCCGGCACGATGCGAAACCGCGGGGGCTCACGGCGATTTCTCCTGAACCGTCTTCGCGGACCGGACCCGCGCGATGGAAAGCCGGGGGCTCCCGAGGTCAGTCCCGGCTCTGGATGAGATCGACCAGCGACTGGGCGATGACCTCCCCAGCATCGGGCTTACCCAGCGCCCGGGCGCTACGGGCCATGCGGCGGCGCGACTCGTCCGACCGCATCAGGCTGCGAAGCTCATCCCGGAGACGACGGGCGTTGGCCTTCGCGTCGTTAGCGTCCTCCATCCGCACGGCCGCGCCCTGGCTGACGAGAATCTGGGCGTTGGCAAGCTGGTGTTGTCGGCGGTCGAACGGATAAGGCATCAAGATCGACGGGACGCCCATCGCCGTGATCTCCGCAAGCGTGGACGCGCCCGCCCGGGAGATGATGAGGTCGGCAACGGCCATGCAGTATGCCATATGCTCGGTATAGGCGTAGACGCGCGCCGCTATCTGATGCTCGGCGTACTTCTTGCGGCACCATTCCAAATCGGCATGGCCCGTTAGATGGACGATCTGCCAGTCGTTCTCCGACTTGAATACATCGAGCAATTCCACGACCGTCGCGTTGATCGAGTGCGCCCCTTGCGAGGCGCCGGTGATAAGCAGCGTCGGCCGATCGGGGTCCAGCTTCAACGCCCGGCAGCCCCGGTTTCGGGTCGCTACCGCGAAGTCGGGCCGGATAGGGCAGCCCGTGCACAGGACGTCGCATTTCTCCGGAAAGCAAGCGGCCGTCTGCTCCCATTGCACGAAGACCCGATCGACGCGCGAGGCGAGCCGTCGGTTCGCCCGGCCCGGGACGGCATCGGGATTGAAGATCGCAGTCGGAATGCCCAGCTTCGCGGCGGCGACGATGGGCGGCCCCGCAGCGTAGCCTCCCAGCCCCAACACCGCCGCCGGCCGCCGAGCCGCGAATCGGCGCTTGGCGGACGAGACGGAACTGACCCAGGCTTTGAGGAAGGCCGGCCATTTCCACGGCTTGTTCGTCATCGGCAGGACATTCTGCGGAACCAGCTCGTACCCCTTGGCGCTCGTCAGCTTGGCGTCCATCTCCCGCCGCGTCCCGAATACGCAGATATCCAGGCCCGGCAGCAGCGCACGGAGGTCCTCCGCCACAACCATCCCCGGATACAGGTGCCCGCCGGTTCCGCCCCCGCCGATCACGAATAACGGCCTGTCGCTGTTCATCCTCGCCACGTCATCGAACCCTTGGAAACTATCTCGCGACAACCCGTTTAGAGCAGCGCTTCGGCCGCCGGTCCCGACTCGGCGAGCACGGCCTCGCCTTGCGGGGTCTCCGTCATCTCGCTTTCTCCCGGCCGATGGTCTCGCGCCACGTTGACCAGCATCCCGACGAGGATGCCGAGAATGATGACGCCGGTGC
>CAZERK010000268.1:0-5535 GCA_964514515.1 uncultured Planctomycetaceae bacterium | reverse complement strand
ATGCCGCGACGTGTCTGTCCTCTTTTGCCGCCGGACGGGTTTGTTCGCGAGACCCATCAACATGCCGCTGTCGCTGACGTGTTCGACTTGCCATCGCCAACTCTTCCTGGACAAGGCGTTCCTGGGCGCGTTCTGCAAATGCCGCTACTGCGGAGAGCTTCTGCGCGTCCCGGATTCGCCCGGCCGAAAGCGCCCGCGTTATGCAGTCCGCCCCGACTTCCCGCCCGAGGCGCCGGTCGAAGGGAAGCCGCAACGTTCTGCGGACGGGCACACAACTTGATCCCGATTGCGGCCGCTGGTGATGCGTCGTTCAGCGATGCACGCAGACATGACGATGACTCGTACCAGCGGGGCAGCGCATGGGCCGCGCCGCCCGGAGGCATCGAGTGCCTGACGCGCATTTCAATGAGCCGTTGGTCAGCGTCGTCATCGCCACCTACGGCCGGTGCGAACGGCTGAAGCGATGCGCAGCGGCCGTGCGCGCGAACGTCGCCCTGTCTCACGAGTTGATCATCGTGGGCGGCGGGGCAGGCGACGGGACGGAAGACTGGCTGGAGCGGCAGCCGGACGTTCGGTTCATCCGCGAGACGCAGCGCGAGGGGGCGACCCGAGCCTACAACAAGGGATTCCGGGCCGCCCGAGGCGCTTACGTGATGTGGCTCAACGACGATTCCTGGCCGCTGCCTGGAAGCGTCGAGGCGGCCGTTAGCATGATCGAATCCCCGGCCAACGCCGACGTCGGCATGGTCGCCTTCTATCACAATTGGGACCGCGAGCGAAACCGCCTCGATTCCGTCACGCGCGAAGGAGTCGCATACAGCCTCTACAACGTCCGCGGCGTGCCCTACGCCAATTTCGGCCTGCTTCGCCGCGACCTGCTCGAGCGGCTGGGCTACCTCGACGAGCGATACTACTTCTGTGCATGGGACCCCGACCTGTCGCTCAAGGTCCAGCGCGTCGCTGGCCTCAAGGTGCTCGGCTGTCGCGAGGCCCTGATCTTCCACGAGGAGGTCATCGACGAGCGGAAGCAGGCGGACCTGTCGATTTCCGAGTTGGACAACGCCAAGCTGTTCGAAAAATGGCGCCTGCCCGACAAGTCCTCCTACCCCGATCCCGCGCCGGAATATCAGCAGCTCCTGCTCCAGCGCGGCCTGATTCGCCCCACGTGACGCAACCCAACGCCCTGGCTCCTCGTGCGGCATGGACGAGGCCGCCGGCGCTTTGCACGCTTCCGATTGCAGGGCCGGAGCGGAACGGTTATATCTTGCGACCTTGCCGGAAGCAGGTGCGTGTCGAGGAGGTGCGATCCGAGCACGACCGGCCGAGGGGTCTGTCGCACGGCGACTTTCGGGATCGAGGAGAGGGCAGGAAGCAGCCGCCGTCATCCAGGGCCGTTCCGAAGTCTGTCCGCCCGCGGATGCGTATCAGCCCGCCGGCAGGTCGTGACGGTTCAAGTCGGTAGGTCCGCCGCTGACGTCTGACGGAAGCGCACACGTACGCACGCCGCTTGAAAGCGGGGGGCGACGAGCCATCTGACATGCAAGATGAAGCACCACGAGATACCCTGCCCGGCGTCGACGAACGGGAGCGACGACGCGCCTTCCGCATGCGCCGCGGCCGCAACTGGTTCTTCATCGGGTTGACCTACGCCGGCTACTACCTGAACCGATACAACCTCTCCTTCGCCAGCAAGACGATCTGCGACACGTTCGGCTTCTCCAACGAGCAGTACGGCTGGATTCAGACGGGACGCAACTGGTCGTACGCCATCGGCCAGTTCTTCAACGGCCTGCTCGCCGACCGGCTCGGCGGCCGGCGCTCGATGGCCATCGGCGGCTACGGCACCGCCGTCCTCAACGTCCTCTTCGGCCTGGGCTGGTACTACCGCGTGCTGGGGCCCGCGTTCGGCACGTTGGCGTGGTTTGTCGCCCTGCGGTCGATCGACGGCTACCTCCAGGCGTTCGGCGCGCCCGGCATGGTCAAGATGAACGCCGCCTGGTTCGCCCGGGCGGAACGCGGCCGTTTCGCCGGCATCTTCGGCATGATGATCAACATCGGCCGATTCGGGATCAACTACCTCGCGCCGGCCCTCCTCGCAGGCTTCACGATCTACAGCTTCCGCCTGCCGCCGGGGCATTGGCAATGGGTGTTTTTCGTCCCAGCCGTGATCATCGTCGTCATCACGACCGTCATGCTCTTCGTCGTCAAGGAGACGCCCGAGGCCGCCGGCTACGCAGGCGCCGTCCCGCGCGAGGAGATCGACGGAACGGACGACGCGCCCGCCTCCATGGGCGTCGTTTTCCACACCGTCGCATCCAATCCGCTGGTCTGGATGGCCGCCGCCGCCTACTTCTGTACGGGCGTCGTGCGATACGGCGTCGACGACTGGTTCCCGAAGTACTTCCAGGAAGCCCGGCACATCCCGCTGACCGCGGTGTCGTTCCAAATCCTGGCGTACTTGATCCCGGTCGTCGCCACGGCCGGCTCGATCTTCTCGGGCTACGTCTCGGACTTGTGCTTCGCGGGCCGTCGGGCGCCCGTCGCTGCCGCCCTGTACTTCTCGGAGACCGTCATCATCATCGTCGGCGCTCAGATGACCTCCCTCTGGGCCGTCTCTACGGCGCTCGTCCTCACGGCCTTCACCTGCAACTCGACGCACTCGATCCTCGGCGCCGCGGCGCCGATGGACTTCGGCGGCCGCAAGATGGCCGGTTTCGCCTGCGGCGTCATCGACTCGTTTCAATACATCGGTGCAGGCCTGGCGGGCTTCGGCCTCGGCCGACTCATCGACACGTTCGGCTGGTCGGCCTGGCTCTACGGCATGGCGGGCTTCGGCCTGTTGGGCGGCATTCTCATGCTGTTCATGTGGGGCATGGAGGTGCGGCGCCGACAGCACGACGGCAACGGCAACGCGGGCTCTTGCGACGCCGCATGACCGCGCGGCGCAGTCCATCCGTTCCGCGCGACCCTGACGACGACTTTCGGAGGAATCAAGATGATACTCAAGCACACGAATGCAAAAGCAGGCCTCGTACTGGTCGCCTTCCTCGTCCTTGCGGTCATCCTCGCCTTCGGTCGGACGACCGACGCCCAACAAGGGCTTCTCAAGGGCGCGGACCGCAGCGTCTCGCAGAATCGCGGGGCGTTCGATTCCATCCTGAGCAAGCACGGCGCCCGCGACATGCTGCTCACCGTGGAAATCCTCGTGGCCGGACCCAAGATCGACAAGGAAGAGGTGATCGGCAAGCTCGCCGAGTCCACGGACAGCTTCCTCGTCGTCAAGCTGCAGAACCAGCGGGATCTGGTCTTCATCCCGTGGGAACGCGTGCTCACGGTGACCGCCCGACCCAGCAGCTAACCGTCCTCCTCCAGGATGCTCGTGGTTGCGGAACGCGGGCCTCGGCGCGACAATCGTCGCCCGCGATCCGCGAGGCACGGATATTGCACCGCGCCCCGTGCGGCGATCGACCGCAACGGCGTGCCGTTTCGCCGCGTCGGCGTCCGGCGCACTGATTTGCCGCGACGGGTCTTTGTTTAGCCGCGACCCGCAGGGGAGCGCGTTCTATTCGACCACCGACGGCGTGCGGCCCCCGACAACCTGAGCGTCTTGACCGCGGCCGACGGCCGCTGACGGGTGACAACGACATGAGCATCCTGGCAGACAAGAACACGAAAGTCCTCGTTCACGGCATCACCGGCAAGGCCGGCGCGTTCCACGCCGCGCAATGCCTCGCCTACGGCACGAAGATCGTCGGAGGCGTCGTGCCAGGCAAAGGCGGCACGAACAGCGAACACGGCCTGCCCGTCTTCGACACCGCCGAGCAGGCCGTCCAGGCGACCGGCGCCGACTGCTCGTTGATCTTCGTGCCCGAGGCCTTCGCCGCCGACAGCGCGATGGAAGCCGCCGACGCCGGGATTCGGCTGATCGTCCTGGTCACGGAAGGCGTTCCCACGCTCGACATGGTTCGGGCCAAGAAGTTCATCGAGGACACGGGCAGTAAGCTCATCGGTCCCAACTGCCCCGGCATCATCACGCCCGGCGAGGCCAAGATCGGCATCATGCCCGGCTACATCCACAAGCCGGTCAATGGCTCGACGCGCAACGTCGGCATCATCTCCCGCAGCGGCACGCTCACGTATGAGGCCGTCTGGCAATGCACGACGCGCGGCATCGCGCAGACGACGTGCGTCGGCATCGGCGGCGATCCCGTCAAGGGGCTCAACTTCATCGAGCTGCTGGAGCTGTTCGAGCACGACCCCCAGACGCATGGGATCATCCTGATCGGCGAGATCGGCGGAACGGACGAGGAGCAGGCCGCCGCCTACATCCAGCAGCACGTCAGCAAGCCGGTCGCGGCCTTCATCGCCGGGCAGACCGCCCCGCCCGGCAAGCGCATGGGCCACGCGGGCGCCATCATCTCCGGCGGACAGGGCACGGCCGCCAGCAAGATCGCCGCGCTCAAGGCCGCCGGCATCGCCGTCGCGTCCTCCCCCGCCGAGATCGGCGCCGCCATCGCCCAGGCCCTCGGCATGAACTGACCCGCACATGCGAGCAGCAGACAGCGCACTTTTACTGCGGCTCCCCCGCGTCGAGGTATGCTCGCAAGTTATCCTTGAGTTGCTCGAACTCCTCCTTCGCTTGGCCACCAACGAGCGAGTTCTCGTGCTCATGCTTGTACTTGACATAAAATTTGTAGCTCCCGTTCGCCTGCTGTCCCTGGCTGTACAGAGACTCTGAGTAACGTGAGAGATCGTTTATCATCGGACCGTATTGGTCCTTGATTCTTCGTACCCGTGCGTCGAACTCCTTCGGCAGAAACAGAGAATTCTGAAAGTAGTGATCGTTGAGTGACTTCCATGCCTTCTGTGCGTCCTCGATTTCCTGTTTGGCTTGTTCCAGAGTTTGGGGATTGAGCATTCTGCGCAGAGCGAGGTACGTCTCAGCAAGGCGCGAATACGTTTCCGCTATGACGTCCCACCGCTTCGTCCACCTGAGACGAGTTGTTTCTTGAAGCCGAATACTCTTGATTTGATGACGAAGCGTTATCCACGTGGCGAGCAGAGAGAAGCAGCCACCAATGATGGCTCCGATCAGGCCGGAGAAGAAGTTCCAATCGAAAGTCATTGCCGCAACGAGCGTCGAGCTTGACATGTTTGAAGACCTCCTTGATCCAACAGCGAGTACATCCTGCTGCCGCATGCAGAGCCGGTCAAGCGCGACCGGCGAGCGCTAGCGCCGGGGCTTGGCTCCAAGCCAGATGAGGACCTTGAGAGTCCAAGTCCTCGTCAGGTTGGCCTCGTTCTGCAGAATGCCGTCGGCTTCAGAGCCGGGCTCGGCGAACCCGGTGCACCGTGTTCACAGAACACGGCTCTGTCTTGAAGACCACCTGCCTCCTCGGCGACCGGACTGTCAGAATCGCTCAGCTCGCCGCGCTGAGAGAAGGGCAAGAGACGACGAAAGAACCCCGGGCAGCTGCACGCTTGCTGCGCTCGCCCGATCGCGTGCGTCTGAGCAGAGCCGCGACCGTGAGGGAG
>CAZERK010000267.1:0-5547 GCA_964514515.1 uncultured Planctomycetaceae bacterium | reverse complement strand
TTCGGCGTTTTGCACGGCCGACGACGAGCTCGGCCGCCACCGGCACGACCCAGGATCGCATCCGGTGATTCGGGAAGACGCCCCTTGAGGTCGGGGACGTGGCGGCATGCAAACGCCGTCGCTGGCCGAACGGCGACAAACGGAGGATCCGCATGCGAGCAGTTGTGCTGTTTTCTGTGCTTCTCATTCTCGGACTGGTAGGCTCCCAGACGATCCCCCATGTCGCGGGCGACACCTATGGTTCATGCGCGGAGCTGATTCGTTTCCTGACGATGGTGGGTCTGGCGTTCATCATGATCCACGTCGGATACGAATTCGAGATCGACAAGCGGCGAATACGGCAGTACGGCTTGGACTATGTCGTGGCGGCGACCGCCGCTGCCTTCCCCTGGCTGTTCTGCTGCTGCTACTTCGTTTTTCTGATGCTCCCTTCCGAGGCTTGGACTTCGTGGCCCGCCTGGAAAGAGGCGCTGCTGGCCTCGCGCTTCGCGGCCCCGACGTCGGCTGGCGTTCTATTCAGCATGTTGGCGGCGGCCGGGCTCAGCGCAACGTGGGTCTTCCGGAAGGCGCGCATCCTCGCCATCTTCGATGATCTCGCCACCGTTCTGTTGATGATCCCGCTCAAGATGGCGATGGTCGGCGTGCGCTGGCAACTCGCGATGGTCGTGCTGGTGATGGTCGTCCAACTGTGGCTGGCGTGGCGGTACCTGCACGCGGTGCGGGCGCCGATTACGTGGCCGTGGGTGCTGGGCTACGCGGCGACCCTCGGCGTCGTCTGTGAAGCGATCTACCGCTTCACCAAGCTCTTGGACGATACGGTGCCGATTCACATCGAGGTGCTCCTTCCCGCGTTCGTTCTCGGCTGCATGTTAGCACGGCCTGCTGGCCAAAACCCCCATCGCGACGACGCAAGCGAAGGCCACCAGGAAGGACCCGAATCGGCTTCCGAGCAGCGCGCCGCCACGATCGTGTCCGCCGTCTTCATGGTGCTCGTGGGATTGTCCATGCCGCTCTTCATCGGACACGGCCAAGCGTTCTCCAGTCCGGGGGCGCTCGGGACGGGCCAACTGGCGGTGCTTACGCCGCCAATGTCATGGGCCCGCATTTGCATGCATGTCTTGTGCATCACGCTATTGGCGAACCTCGGCAAGATGTTCTGCATGCTCTGCTATCGCCAAGAAGCGACCCTGCGCCAGCGGCTGGCGGTCGCCATTGGGATGTGGCCTCGCGGCGAGGTCGGTGCCGGGGTCTTGGTCTTGTCGCTGTCCTACGGAATCGGCGGGCCGGTCATCGTCGTCGCCATGCTTTCTCTTTCCCTCAATCTTCTGCTCACCGGCGTCTTTATTTGGATGATCAAGCGATTATTGACGGAGCCCCCGCCGCAGCCGGCGCCGCAAGCCCCCCCGCTCTGACGGCGAGCCGTCGTGCGCGGCAAGGAACGTGACGCGGGGCTTGGCTCGGAGCACGCGGTGGGTCCTCCATGCGGCGACTTGCACAGGGCCGGGGGCGTCCACGAAAATGGCGACGATGGCAGGCAAACCTCCGACATCTTGCGACATCACCGTCCGAGTCCGTTACGCCGAGAGCGACCCCATGGGGTTCCTTCATCATTCGAAGTACTTCGAGTATTTCGAGATGGGCCGGACGGAACTGCTGCGACTGGCCGGTTTTCGATATCGGGACTTGGAAGCCCAAGGCATCTTTTTCGCGGTGGCCAAGCTGGACTGTCGATTCAAGGCTCCCGCGTACTACGATGACGAACTGGTCCTGACGACTCGCATCGCGCGGATGACCCGGGCCCGGATCGACCACGCCTATACCCTGCGACGAGGCAACCAGGAGTTGTGCGAAGCGACCTCGACCCTCGCCTGCATCGATCGAAACGGGCGGCTGATCCCGATCCCCGACGCGCTGTTTCATCCGCCCGACACGTAGAGCCGGAGGCAGACAGACGCAGAATCCGTTTCAGCCGTGCCGAGGGCACTTGGAAGCCGTTTGCAACGCGTGTCGTAGAACCTCGGCCCCAGGTCCGGTCAACTGGTCGGGGGAATGCTATCATCGTGCTTTGGCTATTCGTCATTCTAGGGGCGGCGACCAGCGCACGGGCGCTCTACGTGGTGATTCGCCCGTCGCGGGGCAGCATCGCATGGTCCCGGCTCGCGGCCGCGGCAGCGATGCCGTTGCTCTGCGCTGCATGGCTGATGGGCCACCACGCCGTTACGGGCTGGGTCTGCCTGCTGGGCGCCGTAACGATGGCGTCTGCCGAACCGCTCCTAACGGTTATCGCAAGACGACCGGGAGCACGCGATTCAGTTCGGCCACGGCCCGCGGACATCTCAGCCGAATCGTCCGACGAATCGACAAGCCTAACTGCCGAGGCCGGTGCGGGCGCCGACGGCCCGTTTGAATCGGAGGGCACGACATCAGCTTCTTTTCGTGCGGCAGGCATCGAGCAAGACGGCGATCGGACGAACGTGACGACGCCTTCGCAGGCCGCTCAGACGCCGAGCCAGACGTCGGGCCTGCCGCCGCAGCCACCCGATGCACCCTCCGTTTCCGGTACAGGGGAGAAGGTAAGACCCGGCGATGATCGCCAGCCGCCCACGCCCGGCGCGGGAAGCGATGCGAGGCTCGGCGGCGGTCAGCGCGCGCCCTCGCCCATCATCCTCAGTAGCTGCGTCCTGCTGCGCCAGGCTCACGAACTGGTGGGCAGCGTGTTCGTGGCGTCTCTACGTCGCGTCGGCGAGCGAGACGCCGTTCTCGTTGAAGCCCCGCCGCAGAAGGGCGTCGCAAGCGCCTCGCCACAGAAAGGCGTCGCGAGCGTGCAGATTGGCGAGACCGACCTCGTGCTGCAGGACGTCTACCAACCGGTCGAGCGCCGAGTCCTGGACGACGCGGCGGCCCAGTCGTGGGACTGGCCGGACGCGGCCGAGGTCGTGCACCAACATGCGGCCCACGTCGTCGTGACAAGCCGCTCGCCCGCACGGACTCCGCCCGCCGAGGTCGCACGGCTGCATTACCAGGCGGTTGCCGCGTTGGAGGAGTTCGCCGCCGTCGCCGCCGTTTTATGGCCGTCGTCCGGTCGGTTGGTTTCGCCCGCCGGCGCGATCACGCTGCGTGCCCGGCCGGTGCAGGTTGCCGCGATGGGGCGGTCCTGCCTGGGCTTTCGCGTGTTCGCGCCGACCGAGGGCGCGTCAGTTGAGGGCACGTCGGCTCAGTACGTCTGCGACTCAATCGGCCTGCACCTATTTGGATTACCAGACGTCCAAATCGCCACGGCGGCCGAGCCTGACGAGGCGGTCTCCGCAGCCGTGTACGACGCGGCAGACCAGGTCTTCGCCACGGCATGGGCATGCCCAGCCGACGCCGTCGTCGATGCCGGCGGCGCGCGGTGGCGAGTCTCGTACGCGGAGGCCCGCTTCGCGCCGCATCGTCGGGTCATCGAACTCGTCCGAGCCGCGGAGAACACGTCGGCGACCTTCTCTGAAAGCGATGCATCCGCGGACGGCGCAGGCCTACCAAGCGTGCCTGATTGTGATGTGCGTCGGCCGCAGGGAGGCGACGGTCCGAAGTAGGCTCCGGAGGGGCGCCTGCCGGAGAGCCGAGGATGTAGATCAAGCAGAAGACGGCGAACGCTGGCGGCGCCATCAGACGCCTACAAGGAAAGCGGAGGATGGTAGATCAAGAAGGCTGCGGCCTCTGTTCTTGTTTCGACAGGTGAGAAGACGAGACGACGGCTTCTTGCGGGGAGCGTTCGACGGGAGTTGCATCGGCTTATGCGCATTTGCAGATCTGTTCTCGACGAGGCGTCCTACAGCGGAACGCGGATCGACCGGATTCCGAGCGCGGAGGCAAGACGATCCGCGCGACCGATCGAGTTGCCACGAGTTGATAGACCCGGGAGGTTTGCCAGGCGGCCTGGGGGGATCGGCTTGGCATGGGCTGCGGCCCTGCTGATCGTCATCGTTGGGTCCAGCCCGGCGTCGGCCTGGGACCAGGACGGCCACGTCATCATCACGCGATTGGCCTGTTCGCGCCTGCCCGACAAGATGCCCGATTGGGTGCGCAGCGAAGAAGCACGGTCGCGGCTCGAGTACCTCTCCAACGAACCCGACCGCTGGCGGGGCCAGCACAACACGCACCTGGACCACGTGAACGGACCGGAGCATTACTTCGACGTGGAAACGCTGGGCCTCTACGACCTGGATCTTCTCAACCTGCCGCCGCTGAGACGGGAATTCCTGGATCGGCTGGCGACCCGACGAGCCTCACGGCCCCAGGACTTCCCGACCTACGACCGGTCGAAGGACCGCGACTACACGCAACGGGTGCCCGGCTTGCTTCCGTACCGCATCGCAGAGCTTGAATGGCAGATCGCCGCTTGCTGGACGACGCTGATGACCTACGAGGCCCATCGGGACTTGGTGACGGAGGAGATGCTCCGCAACGCGCGCGAGAACATCCTCTACCTGATGGGGATTCTCAGCCATTACGTCGGCGACGGGTGCCAGCCGTTGCACACGACGGAGCATCATCACGGCTGGGAAGGACCGAATCCGAAGGGCTACACGACCAACTACCGCTTTCACCAGTACATCGACGACGGGATCGTCCTGCACCATCGCATCACCGCGGAGTCGCTGCTGGCTCAGATGCCGCCGCCGAAGGCGATTTCGACCGACGGCTATTGGCGGGAAATTTGCGCGTATCTGAACGACACGCACACGCTCGTCGAGCCGCTTTATGCGATGGAGAAGTCCGGCGAACTGCGGGAGGCGACCGGCAAGAAGTTCATCGAGGACTGTTTCCTGGAGGGCGCGTCCATGTTGGCCGGCATCTGGATCGCTGCGTACGAGGGCGGGCACATCGACGACTTCCGCGTCAACCAGCTCAAGGAACAGCGGCGGCGGGAGCGCGAGCGGTCTTCGGCCGCCTCCGACGCAATCCGGGCGCCCGTCCCCACGACGCAGCCGGCCGAAGCAACTCCCGTCACGCAACCGAAGGAGGCCGCTCCTGCGATGCGTTCGGCAGAGCCTGTTTCAACGGGCTCGTTGCGCACGCCGTGACTGGCCCAGCAGGTAGCCGAGCCCCAACGTCATCGCCGTGCCGACGGGATAGCTCCACGTGAACGCCGCGTACTTGGGCGAGCCGTCGGCGTAGGCGCCCCATGAGGCATGATGCAGGTAGAGCGTCAGGAGGACGCCGGCTACGAGGACGCCGACGCGCGTCGGGTCGCCGCGCGATCGCAGCAAGGCGGCCGCCAGGAAGGCCGCGCACCCGATCCAGACGATCCAGTCAGCCACGTCAACGCACGGCAGCGAGCCCGGCAGATCGACCTCAAGGCCGTGCTGCCGCAACCCGAACACGGCCAACATGCTTAACGGCACCGACCACAAGAGGCCGCGATAGTCCCGCTTGAGCGGCAGGAAGGCCAACAGGAAGATGCCGAGAAGCTGGCCGTAGGTATAGCCAACGAGATCGAGCGCCAGGTTGACGGCGTTCTCATGTGGACGGGCGCTGACGATGCCGGCCCTCGCCATCAGACAC